>CATYYP010000100.1 GCA_958415245.1 Schaalia odontolytica
GCCCCCGTCCTCTACTACGAGCGCGTCGAGCTGCCCACCGACAAGAAGGACGAGGCCCCCGCCCCGCAGTCGGGAGCGGCGGGCGGCCTGAACTCCATGCGCGATGAGACCGCGAGCGCCGCTCCCGCTGAAGCGAACGAGGAGATCTTCAACTGGGGCGCCGTCGCCATGCACGCGCGCGAGGCCGAGGCTGTCAACGTCAAACGCGCGCCCGTGACCGTCGCGGTCGTGGACTCCGGCGTCGAGGATACGCACCCCGACCTGGAGGGGCGCGTCGATACGTCGCGTTCGGTGAAGTGTTCGGTGAACGGCGTTGCCACGCAGGACTTCTACGGGTGGCGCGACGAGTTCTACCACGGCACGCACGTCGCCGGCATTATCGCCGCCAATCACAACGATATCGGCATCGACGGCATCGCCCCCGAAGCGACCATCGTCGCCATCCAGGCGACCAATGACAACCGCCTCATCTACCCCGAGTACGTGACGTGTGCGTTCATGTGGGCCGCGAGCCACGGGGTGGACATCGTCAATAACTCCTACTCGATGGACCCGTGGGTCTACTGGAGCCCGACCGACCCCGAGCAGGCTGCGGGCCTCGAGGCGGCCACGCGGTCGATCAAGTACGCGCAGGACAAGGGGCTGGCCGTTATCGCGGCGGCAGGTAATGAGGGTGTCGATATCGACAATCCGTGGATCGACAACGGATCGCCGACCGACGTTCCCACGCCGACGAAGAATCGCGCGGTGGAAGGCAGTATCCGCGTTCCCTCCATGCTTGACGGCGTCGCCCAGGTGAGCGCGGTCGGTCAGGCGTACAACGTGAAGCCGGGACTGTCCCTGGGCCGTGCCGAGTTCTCCAACTACGGTCACACGATTGATTTTGCCGCCCCGGGCGACCAGATCTACTCCACGGCCACGACGCTCTTCTACCGCAGCGGCTACGCGGTCGCCGACGGTACCTCCATGGCGACCCCGCACGTGTCGGGCGTCGCGGCCCTCATCAAGTCGGTGCACCCGGAGCTCACGGGCGCCCAGGTCATCAAGCTGATGGAGAGGCAAGCCGAGGCTAATTACGGACGCCTCAATGAGCCGATCGACGGCAGGGAGTACCGAGGCTACGGCTTCCTCGATGCGCTCGATGCGGTGATGGATGATCAGGGCCTGGTCGACGAGGCCAAGGCTGGTGAGTGGGTCAAGGATACCACCGGCTGGTGGTACTGCTACGAGGACGGAACCTACCCGGCCTCGACCTCGATTCAGATCCGCGGGGAGACCTTCCGCTTCGATGCGCGCGGCTACATGGTGGCCGGATGGGTGCTTGACGGTGGCCGGTGGTTCTACCATGAGACCTCGGGGGCCCAGGTATTGGGCTGGGCCAACGTGAATGGCACCTGGTACTACCTGGAACCCCCCACGGGGGCGATGGTGACTGGTTGGGCTTACGTCGATGATGCCTGGTACTACTTGAGCGCTTCGGGTGCGATGGTGACCGGTTGGGCTTACGTCGATGGTGCCTGGTACTACCTCACTCCCTCCGGCGCGATGGCAATTGGCTGGCTGAATGACGGTGGGTCCTGGTACTACCTGGACGCGTCCGGTGCGATGGTCACCGGCACTCAGCAGGTGGATGGTGTGACCTACACCTTCGGCCCGGACGGTCGCATGCAGTAGGTGTCTGAGGCTGCTTGTCAAGGCGGGGCGGCACACCTGAGGGTGTGTGGCCCCGCCTTGCTGTCATGATTGGCAGGCATTGGCGGGCGGGGGAGTGATTACTTGAAATTCTTGCCTCTGGCCAGGTGTTGACCAATTTAAGCGACGCTAAATTGTGGCGAGTGACAAACTAAAGCATGATAGTTCTGATGGGTACATTGTCGTACTCGCCAGACCCACAACTGAAAGTCGAGGAACCATGCGCCGCACTGTCGCACGCATCGGCGTCGTCGCCGCTCTCGCCCTGTCCATGGGCGTGGCCACAGCGACCGCCCCACCCACCCGGGCCGACGATCACACCGGCCTCATCGCGCCCGCACGCGCCAGCGCCGGCCTGATGAACTACGCCATTAACCTCAGTCCTCAGGCCAGCGCCGAGGATCTCGCGCGCGCGACCTCGCTCGTCGCTTCCGCCGGTGGTGTCACGCTGGCCTCCTACCCGGAGCTGGGAACGTTCTTTGCCCAAAGCGAGTCGGCCTCGTTCGCCCCGGACCTGGCCGCAGCCCTGGCGAAGGCCGGAATTTCCGTGCACTCGGTGGGCCCGACGCGCGTGGCCACCGTGCCCGAGGGGGAGCGCCAGGCCGCCCCCGACCCGCAGCCGGCTCCGCAGCCCAGCGAGGCGAGCCCGGCTCAGTCCGGAGCCCAGTCGGGCGCACAGTCCGGAGCGCAGTCGGGTGGCCCGTCCTCCCTGCGCGGACAGAGTGCGACCGAGGCCGATAAGCCCGAGGAGGTCGTCAACTGGGGTGCCCAGGCGATGAGCGCCACCGACGCGGCGGCCGTGCCGATCGCACACGCGCCCGTCACCGTCGGCGTCATCGACACCGGCATCGACGACACGCACCCCGACCTCGTGGGTCGCGTCGACACCTCCCGTTCGGTCTCCTGTGGGCACAACGGCATCCCCTATCAGGCCTACGGGTCTTGGCGTGACGACTACTTCCACGGCACGCACGTCGCGGGCATTATCGCCGCGAACCACAACGGCATCGGCATCGATGGCATCGCGCCGACGGCGACCCTCGTGTCCATCAAGGCCTCCAACGATGAGCAGCTCATGTACCCCGAGTACGTGACCTGCGGCTTCATGTGGGCCGCCAGCCACGGCGTCGACATCGTCAACAACTCCTACTCGATGGACCCCTGGGTCTACTGGAGCCCGAGCGACCCCGAGCAGGCCGCCGGCCTCGAGGCCGCGACCCGCGCCATCGCCTACGCGCAGGGCAAGGGGCTGGCCGTCATCGCCTCGGCGGGCAACGACGGCATGGACAACGACAACGTGACGACCGACAGCGGGTCGCCGACCGACCTCGACACCCCGATCAAGGACCGCCCCGTGAAGGACGGCGTAAAGGTCCCTGCCATGGTTGAGGGCGTCAGCCAGGTCAGCGCCGCCACGCGCACCAACCTCGAGACCAAGCCCGAATGGGCGAACCTCAAGCGCGCCGACTTCTCCAACTACGGCAAGAGCATCGACTTCACTGCTCCGGGGCAGGACATCTACTCGACCGTACCCACGGCGATTTTCTCCTCCGGCTACGCCAAGACCAGTGGCACCTCCATGGCCACGCCCCACATCACGGGCATCGCCGCGCTCATTAAGTCGATCCACCCGGGATTCCAGGGCAAGCAGATCACCGACCTCATGCGCAAGCAGGCCGCCATGGAATACACGCGCCTGGAAGCGCCCGACGACGGCAAGGAATTCCGCGGCTACGGCTTCATCAACGCGCTGACCACCATGCGCCGCGACCAGCCTCAGCCGACCGTCCAGACCCTGCAGTACCGGGTCGGCAAGGGCGAATGGAAGGACGTGCATGGAGCGACCCTGCCGGCCGGCCCCGTCACCTTCTACACCGAGGCCATCGCCCCGATCAGCCACCTGCACATGGACGTTGCCGGCCTGGCCTCCGTCGACCGCGACGGCTCGGGCAAGTACTTCGATGACGCCCTGGGTGCCTCGATCGAAAACGTGGACCTCAGCGCCCTGCTCCCCGAGGGCACGGACTCCGTGACCGCCCGCGTCCAGGTCAGCGCCACCGGCATCAACTTCGATCGCCAGGCCGACGACGATACGGGCCGCGAGGCCGTCTTCACCGTCTCGCGCGACCCGAACGCCGCCGTCACCCCGGCCCCCGCGCCAGACACCGACGCGCCCGCGCCGTCGGGCCCTGCCAAGGTCGGCATCACCGCCCCCGCGCGCAGCAGCGACCAGCTGCCCGCCAACTACGCGGTCAACCTGCCCAAGGGCACCGATAACGCCACCTTCCAGCGTGCGGCGGCCCAGGCCTCGTTCCACGGTGGCCTGTTGCTGGCGCAGTACCCGGCGTTCGGCACGTTCTTCGTGCAGTCGGCATCGCCCACCTTCTCGCCCGACCTGGGCGCGGCGCTCGTGAAGGAAGGCATCAGCTACGACTCGATCGGCCCGACCCGCCAGGCGCCCGTCGGCGGTAACGAGGCCATGGTTCCCATCTCCTACGAGACGCGAGTCGCGGCGGATGCGGCGATCGCGGCCGCGCCCCGCTCGCAGGGCGCACAGGGTGACCAGGACGCGGCCCTCACCCCGGACCCACAGACCGGCAACGGATGGCACCTCCAGGCCCTGCGAGCCCTCGAGGCGCAGGGAGTGGACGTCATGCGTGCGCCCGTCACGGTGGGCATCATGGACCAGTCCGTCGATGACACCGTGCCGGACCTGGTTGGACAGGTCGACCACGACAAGTCTGTGTCCTGCTCGTTTAACGGCATCCCGAACCGCGACCCCGCCGCCTGGCGCTGGGACGACGCCACCCACGGCACGCACGTGGCCGGCTCGATCGCCGCGAAGCATGACGGCGTGGGCGTGGACGGCGTGAACCCGACCCTGCGCATCGCCGCGATCAACGTGGCCTCGCGCAACGGCGGGTTCTTCTACCCCGAGTACATCGTGTGTGGCTTCGTGTGGGCCGCTGAGCACGGCATCTCGGTGACCAATGGTTCGTACTACGTGGACCCGTGGAAGTACTGGCTCCCCAACGATCCCGAGCAGGCCGCGGGCCAGGAAGCCGTGCAGCGCGCGGTCGACTACGCGACCTCGAAGGATGTCATCAACGTGGTGGCCGCCGGTAACTTCTCGACCGACCTGGACAACCTGCCCACGACCGACGACTCGGCTCCCGGCGACACCTGGGGTGCGCACGAGCGCGACGTGACGGGCGCGGTCTACATGCCGCCGAAGCTGCGCGGCACGCTCTCCGTGTCTGCCCTGCAGCTGCCCGAGGGTGCCGACCCCGCCACCGGCGTGCTCGAGCCGGCGTCCTGGTCGAACTGGGGCGCTACCAGCATCGACTTCGCAGCCCCCGGTGCGAAGATCTACGCGCCGCTGACGAGCTGGTACGGCAAGGCCTACGGCAACCTGTACGGCACCTCGCAGGCCTCGCCTCTGGCGGCCGCCGTCATCGCGACGCTGCGCCAGGTCCACCCGGAGATGAACGCCGAGCAGATCATCGCCCTGGCCAAGAAGCAGGCGGGGGATCCGTCGAACTGGGATCGCCTCAAGCCCGTCGAGGGCCGCGAGTACCGGGGTGCGGGCCTGCCCAACGCCCTGGACGCAGTCCTTAAGGACCAGGCGAAGCCCGTCATCGGCAGCGTTGAATACTCCACCGATGGCACCACGTGGCAGCCGCTGGCGGGGGAGAGCGTCGCTGGACGCGTCTCCATCCGCGTGACCGTCACCGGTCCGGTGACCTCCGCGCGTCTCCTCGTCGGTGAGCGCGAGGTCGCGACCGGCGTGGGTAACGGCGACTTCGAGGGGAACTCGGTGACGCTGCAGGCTGACGGTGTGGACGTGTCCCACCCGAACGGCACGGGACGCTTCGCGGGTGCCGCGACGGTCACGGTCGAGGCCATGGGCCGCAATAACGACTCGCGGGCCGATGACGACGCGACGCTCCAGGTTCCCTTCACCGTCAGCCCCGACCAGGTCGGCCCCGACGAGGCCCGCTCGGGCCGCTGGGTCTCCGGCGCGTTCGGCTGGTGGTGGCGCTACGAGGACGGCACCTACCCGACCTCGACGCAGCTGCGCATCGACGGGGCGATCTACCGCTTCGACGCCCGCGGCTACATGGTGACCGGCTGGGTCAGCGAGGGCGGCCACTGGTTCTACTACGGTCCCTCCGGTGGCCAGGCCACGGGCTGGGTACAGGTGCGTGGAACCTGGTACTACCTGGATCCCATCAGCGGCGAGATGGCGAGTGGTTGGACCAAGGTGCGCGACACCTGGTACTACCTGGGCTCCTCGGGCGCGATGCGCACCGGCTGGATGCGCGACGGCTCCACCTGGTACTACCTGTCCGACTCCGGCGCGATGGCCACGGGCTGGGCGCGCATCGGATCCTCCTGGTACCACTTCGCCACCTCCGGCGCGATGAGCACCGGGTGGCTGAAGGACGGCGGCTCCTGGTTCTACCTCTCCTCCTCCGGGGCGATGGTGACCGGGGCACGCTGGATCGACGGCACGCGCTACGTGTTCGACGACGAGGGTCGCCTCCAGGAATAAGCACCACGAGGCCGGGGTTCCTTCCCGGTTGAGATGGTGAGGGGCCGCGCACGAGTTCTCGTGCGCGGCCCCTTGCGCTCGCGGACAACGTCGCGCTCTTCGCCTACTGGCTGTACAAAATCGTTGCCTTCAAGCGCAATCCGATCATGGCGTCCTGTACTGCGAGCTGTCCGAGTTCCGCACCATCGTGCGCGAACACTGCGATGACGAGGACAAGTACTTCCTCGTCGACCGCATCCCCGAAACCCCCGAGGAGCTCGGCTTCGAGCCAGACTCACCCATCCCGCCCGCCGACGGCTACCGCGCCTGGATGCCCTGGTGGAAGGGAGAGGATAGGCGGCATCTGTCGAAGTGCTCGTAGGTAGGCGACAAACGGAGTCGTCAGTGGTTTGTGGGCCAGATGGGCCTCGTGTGGTGTGGGATGGGGGAGGGGTGGTCCTCGCTGGGGCGCTAACCTCTCCACTTCTTCACCAAAAGGTCAAGAATTCTTAAATTGTGAAACCCTCTAGGAGGTTAGTGACAAACCTTGAGACGATGGAGCAATGGCGTGCCATCCGGAAAGCCCCGGAGACGCGTCCCCATCCGTACAGA
>CATYYP010000101.1 GCA_958415245.1 Schaalia odontolytica
CTCCCGGACAGGACGAGGGCCATCATTTCGGCGCGGGTCGCGCCGTCGCTCATGATGCCGCGCAGCGCGCTGGTCACGGTCGAGGAACCCGGCTTGGAGATGCCGCGCATCGACATGCACATGTGCTCGGCCTCGATGACGACGATGACGCCCTGGGGATCCAGGATCTCGTCGATCGCATCGGCGACCTGGGCGGTCAGGCGCTCCTGCACCTGGGGGCGGCGCGCATAGCCCTCGACGACGCGCGCCAGCTTGGACAGGCCCGTCACGACGCCGCCGCGCGGGATGTAGCCCACGTGGGCGCGGCCGTAGAAGGGCAGCAGGTGATGCTCGCACACCGAGAAGAAGGTGATGTCGCGGACCAGGACCAGCTCGTCGGTGCCGGCGTGGAACTGGGTGCGCAGGTGCTCGCGCGGGTCCTCGGTCAGGCCCTTGCACATCTCGCGCCAGGCGCGCGCCATGCGGTCGGGCGTGCCGACCAGGCCCTCGCGCTCGGGGTCTTCACCGATCGCGACGAGCAGGTCGCGCGATGCCTTTTCGACGCCAGCGGGATCGTATGTCACGCCTGCTCCTCGCCCTCGTTCGTCTGGGTGTCCATCACGTCGGAGACGTCGATCGAGGGGACCTCAAACGACACCTCGGAAGTGGCCGAGGCCTCGGCAGACCCCACGCCGACCGGGTGGCCCAAGACCACGCCCGGGACAGCCGCGTCGGACTGGTAGTTCCACACGGGACGCTCGGGGGCCTTCACGACGTCCTTGAAGATCTCCGCGAGCTGCGCCTCGTCGAGGGTCTCCTCCTCGAGCAGGCGCGAGGCCAGCGTATCGAGAACACCGCGGTTCTCCGACAGGATCCGCCACGCCTCGCGCATCGCGTTGTCGAGGAGGCGACGCACCTCCTCGTCGATGATCGCGGCCGTCTCGTCGGAGAAGGCGCGCGGGCCCTCGCCGCTGCCGTGCCCGAAGGCTTCGGTGTCGGCGTCGCCGAGCTTGACCATGCCGATGCGGTCGCTCATGCCGTAGTCGGTGACCATGGCGCGGGCCGTCTTCGTGGCCTGCTGGATGTCGTTGGCGGGGCCGGTCGACGGGTCGCGGAACACGATCTCCTCGGCGACGCGGCCGCCCATGCCGTAAACCAGATCGTCGAGGAGCTGGTTGCGGGTCTTGTTGAAGCGATCCTCGGTGGGCATGACCATCGTGTAGCCCAGCGCGCGGCCGCGCGGCAGGATCGTCACCTTCGTGACCGGATCCGTGTAGTTCAGGGCGGCGGCGGCCAGGGCGTGGCCGGCCTCGTGGTAGGCAGTCACGGCCTTGTCGTGGTCGTTCATGACGCGGGTGCGCTTCTGCGGGCCCGCGATCACGCGGTCGATGGCCTCGTCGATGGCGCGCTCATCGATGAACTGCATGTCCGAGCGCGCGGTGAGCAGCGCGGCCTCGTTGAGGACGTTCGCCAGGTCAGCGCCCGTGAAGCCGGGCGTGCGCTTGGCGATCTGGCGCAGGTCGACCTGCTCGGTGAGGGGCTTGCCCTGCGCGTGGACCTTCAGGATGGCCTCGCGGCCCTTCAGGTCGGGGGCCTCGACGGCGATCTGGCGGTCGAAACGCCCGGGGCGCAGCAGCGCCGGGTCGAGGATGTCGGGGCGGTTGGTTGCCGCGATCAGGATGATGTTGGCGCGCTCGTCGAAGCCGTCCATCTCGACGAGGAGCTGGTTGAGCGTCTGCTCGCGCTCGTCGTTGCCGCCGCCGATGCCGCTGCCGCGGTGGCGACCCACGGCGTCAATCTCATCGACGAAGATGATGGCCGGCGCGTTCTTCTTGGCGCGCTCGAAGAGCTCACGCACGCGGGAGGCACCGACGCCGACATACAGCTCCATGAACTCCGAACCGGAGATCGAGAAGAAGGGGGCGTTCGCCTCGCCGGCGACGGCCTTGGCGAGGAGGGTCTTGCCCGTTCCGGGAGGACCGTAGAGCAGGACGCCGCGCGGGATGCGCGCGCCCACCTTGTGGAACTTGTCCGGGGAGGCCAGGAACTCGCGGATTTCCTCGAGCTCCTCCACGGCCTCGTCCTCACCGGCGACGTCCGCGAAGGTGACGTCCGGGCGCTCCTGGTTGAATTCCTTGGCGCGCGACTGCGTGAAGCCGCTCATCATCCGCGAGCCCGACATGGAGCGCATGATGAAGTAGAACGCGACACCCAGGATCACCAGCGAGATCAGCAGCTGAACGACGCCACCGAGGATGCCGGACTGGGGACGCACCGCGTTCCAGCCCTTCGCGGGAGCCTTGTCGGCCACCGTGTCAAGGATGTCCTTGGTCTGCACGTAGGAGTACGTGAAGTACACGTCCTTGCCCAGGTCAACGGTCTTATCGTCGCCGCCGGTGCTCTGGTGGACGTAGTTTTCCGTCAGCGTCAGGTTCACCTGCTGGGTGCCCTCGTTGAGGACCACCCGCTCGACCGTGTCGCCCGAGATGAGCGCGAGGCCCTCGGAGGTCGTCACGGCGCGAGGGGCGAAGAAGCCCCACATGAACCAGCCGCCGGCGAGCAGCATGATGAGCGGAACCATCACCCACCCCAGGCTGGGGCGTTTGTTCTTGATCTTCTCGTTCACGTGGGTCCTCTACAGGTAGGCGTTCTCAGTTGTTGTAGACGTGCGGCTGCAGCGTGCCGACGAAAGGCAAATTACGGTACTTTTCCGCATAATCCAGGCCGTAGCCGACGACGAACTCGTCGGGAATGTCGAAGCCCACGTAGGCAACGTCCACGTCGACCTTGGCGGCCTCCGGCTTACGCAGGGCGGTCGCGATCTTGACGGAGGCAGCGCCTCGTCCGAGCAGGTTCGCCTGCAGCCAAGACAGGGTCAGGCCCGAATCGATGATGTCCTCGACGATGAGCACATGGCGTCCGGCCACGTCCTGGTCGAGGTCCTTCAGGATGCGCACAACGCCCGAGGTCTTGGTGCCGGAACCGTAGGAGGACACGGCCATCCAGTCCATCTCGAGGGGGGTGTGCAGCTTGCGGGACAGGTCCGCCATGACCATGACGGCGCCGCGCAGGACGCCGACGATCAGCAGTTCTTCGCCCGCGTAGTCGCGGTCGATCTGCTCAGCCATTTCGGCGAGCCGACGGTCCATATCCTCGGCGGTGACCAGGATTTCCTTCAGGTCGTTACCCATATCGGTGGCGTCCACCGTGTCCTCTTTTCGTATCGATGCTACGCGAGCGATTCCACTATAAGCGTGCCACACAAACGCTCGCCTGTTCCAGGAAGGACGAGATTCTCACTGTCAGCGCAACATCCTGTGATCGCGCAGCCAGTCCCGGGCCGCTCCGGTGGGTTCTGTCGCGGCGCGTTCCCGCCATTTAGGCGGGGTCTGGTGCCGTCGGGTCGCCTACTTGGCGCGTGACGAAAGCGATGCGCGCGTGCGCCCCGCGTCCAACGCGCGAGGCGGTGCCTCCGGGCAGGTCGATGGGCCCCTGGCCGCGCCACGCGACCACGAGGTCGTCGAGGGCGTCCACGTGAGCGCTGGACAACGCGCGGATTCCGCCCGAGCGGGCGGCCTCGCGCAGCGCACGGGTGCGCACCGCGCGGGGTGCGCCCAGCAGGTCGGACACCGCCAGGGACGGGCGCGCCCCCTCGGAGTCATGCCCCTCCCCCGGCGTCGCCGAAGCCGCGAGCGCGCCCGCCCACTGGGCCAGGGCGTCGTCGTCGGCCGCGCACAGGGCGGCCGTGCGGGCCAGCGCGGGAACCGGATCCACCCCCAGGGCCGAGGCCAGGGCGGGGATCGCCCGGTGGCGCAGCGCCGAGCGGCGCAGGGGGCGCCCGTCCGCGGCGCGCCACGGCCCGTCGATGTCGTTGGTCGGGTCCTCAACCGGGGCGAGGCCCGCCTGAGCGCACGCCGCCTCCGTGTCCGTCCGCCGCAGCTTCAGGAGGGGGCGCAGCCACGTCACCCCGTCATCGTCGCGCAAGACGGGGGCAATGGCCCGCAGCGACGAGGGTCCTGAGCCGCGCGCGAGGCGCAGGAGGACCGTTTCAGCCTGGTCGTCCATCGTGTGGCCGAGGAGGATCGGGGCACCTTCGCGTTGGGCGACCGCTCGCAGGGCGGCTCGGCGGGCATCGCGGGCTGAGCCTTCGGGCCCTCCCGGGCCCTCCACCGACACGGTCTCAACGACGCCGCGCGCCCCCAGGGAAGCCGCCAGATCCGCGACGCGGCGAGCCTCCTCGCCGCTGCCCGCGCGCAGCCCATGGTCGACGGTCACCGTCACAACGGGGATTCCCGCGCGCGCGGCCACATCGATCGTCGTCAGCGCCAGCGCCAGCGAATCCGCGCCGCCCGACAGGCCGACGACCAGAGCGGGAGGGGCCCCGGCCTCGTCGATGAAAGAGGTCAGAGAAGCGCGCACCGCGAGGGAGCAGGCGCGCAGCGGGCCGCGCGGGTTTGCTCCCACGAGGCTCGAGGCGTCAGCGCACACGCGCCAGCCACGCTGTCGGCTCCGCGTACTCGCGGGCGCTCGGCAGGGCATCGACGCTCGACAGAAGCTCCGCAATAGCGCCCTCACGCACGACGGTGCGCGCAAATCCTTCGGTCTGCGCCTGCAGGGCCTCGACCCCGGCCAGGGGCATGCCGGCCGCCGCACATGCGCGCACCAGGGCAACGCCGCCGGCGTGCGCGCGGTGGGTGCGCAGCCACTGGATCGAGGGCAGGTCGCGGGGCGTGAGGACCTCCATCTCCGCGGTCGGCAGGGCGTCCAGGAGCAGGACGATGCGCACGAGTTCGTCGCTACGTTCGGGCAGCGAGCGCATCAGGTCTGCGACGTACGGGACGAGGTGGGGGGCGTGGGTGAGGTGGACGCCGCGCAGTCCCGTACACAGGGATACCCAGCGGCACCAGTCCGTCTGATCCAGGGCGTAGCGCTGCGCGTCCGCGAGCACGTTGGGGGCCACGAGGATCCGGCGGCCCGAGCGCACGTCCCAGATGCCCGTCGCGTCCTTGGCGAGGGCGCGCAGGATGACGGCCTCGGCGGCCAGGACCTTGGGCGTGCGCGTATCCTCGAAGCTCTCCAGGAGCGAGCCGACCGAGCGGATCAGGCCTCGTCGGTCGACGACGAGGGTCGGGGAGCCGGCCACCTTCGCAGAGGCCTCGGGCAGGGTCGACAGCTCGGCGAGCCGGCGATCCGACCACGCGACCGAGCGGCGCAGGCGCGCCACGACGGCGGAGGCACCCACGCGAGAGGCCGAGGGGCCCGCGTAGGACAACGAGGCGAGAACTCCCGCGACGTAGCGCGGGCCAAACGGCATATCCATGGCCTCAGTCTAGCCCGGCGAGGCCTTCCTCGAAGGCGTCCAGGCGGCCGCGCGTGGCGTAGGCACCCTCCGTGACGTTGTCGTGGCCGATCGACACGAGGAGGACTCGCCCGCTCTTCGTCATAACGGACCCGGACAGGGCGGTGACCTCCTGGAGGGCGCCCGTCTTGGCCTGCACGTTTCCGGCCGCGGGTTCCTCGGTCATGCGCTGAGAGAGCGTACCGACCAGGCCCGCCCACGGCAGGAGACGCATCGTGTTCGCCTCGGTGCCCGTGCCCTCGTACGAGGCCTTGAGGACACCGACGAGGGTGTTCGCGCTGATCTTGTCGTTACTCGACAGGCCCGAGCAGTCCTCGAGGGTCAGGCCCTCCGTGGGGACGCCGGCCTCGGTCAGGGTCTTGCGCACCGTCTCGGTGGCGCCCTCATAGGTCGAGGGGGCTCCCGCCGCGCGCGCGGCGAAACGGCAGTACTGGTCGGCGAGGGTGTTATCCGTGTGCGCGAGCATCCAGCGCAGCTGCTCCCCGATCGTCGCCGAGCTCACCGAGGCGACGGCTCCCGCTCCCGCGGGAGGATCCCCGGCCTCGCCGAGGGTCGCGGAGATCCCCTCCGCACCGAGGGCTTGCGAGAAGACCTCGGCGACGCGGCCCGGCGCATCCGAGTAGAAAGCGTTGGCGCCCTCGTAGGTGCGTCCGGCGTCAATCGCCATGGGACCGACGTGGCCTTCGTAGGAGCCCACTTCCTGCGCGTCCCACGAGGACAGGTGCGAGGCACCCTCGAAGAGAGTGCCACGCCAGTTCAGGGTCACCGACGTGATGCCGCGCTGCGCCAGGGCCGCGGCCGTGTCCTTCGCGAGGGTCTGCAGGCCCGCGCGGCCCGAGACCTCGACCTCGTCGGAGGTGCCGATACCCAGGAGCAGGTCGCCCTCCGAATCCAGGTAGAGGGTCTGGTTGTCGGCGCCCAGGAGCGCGCTGGTCGTCAGCGTCGCCGTCGGATCCAGGTGGTGGAGCGCGGAAAAAGCCGCGAGGGTCTTCGTCGTCGAGGCGGTCGTGTGAGGGGTGGCAGCAGATGCGTCCAGGAGGACCTCACCGGTCTGCGCATCCACGACCGTGCCCCACGCCGTGTAGCCGCCCTCAGCCGCGGCTGCCGCGACCGGCGCCCACAGCGCCTGGACGTCCTCGACGGAAACCGGCAGCTTCGCGCCCTTCGCATCACCGGAAATGGTTGCGGGTTCAAGCGTCGAGGCCGTGGGAGCGTCCGCCGGAGTGGCCGTTTGCGTCGAACAACCGGCACCCACCAGCGCCGCCGTCGCCACGAGTGCGGCGCTAGCGCTTACAATGGCCCCCATAGACGTGCGATGCATGGATTTCCCTTCGTGGTTACTTCGGTACCTACAGTACCCGTCCATGCGCCGACACAACCAACCAGACCCCCGAGTTTCGGGGCTAATGAGGAAGGCGCGGCCATGGAATTTGACGTGACCATCGAGATCCCCAAGGGGAATCGAAACAAGTA
>CATYYP010000102.1 GCA_958415245.1 Schaalia odontolytica
CCACACCGCTGGCGCGAAGTGAGCAAACCCGGCATCGAATCCATCGTCGGGGCACTGCGCCTGAGTGCCCGTTACTCGGTCGTTGACATTGCGTCGACCTCGCTGGAAAAGGCCTCGCGTGGGGCCAATCGTGACGATGCCGCACTCGGGGTGCTCGAGCGCGCCGATCGGCTCGTCATCGTCGCGCGCGGTGACATCGTCGGCATCAATCGGCTCTCGTTCCTGGCGCGGTGGTGGGAGGAGCAAGAGCGCGACATTCCGATCGAGGTGATCGTCAACCGCGTGAGCACCGCAGCGATCGGCCCGCACCCGGTGCCCTCACTGCAGGCCGCGATCGGTGCCTTCATGCCCGACTGTATTTTCCATGTCGTTCCCGAGGATGAGGGCGTTGGGCGGGCTTCCCTGCGAGGCAAGGCTATGGGAGAAAACGGTACGCGTTGCGACGCCTCCGACGCGTTGCAGGCGATTGTCGAGCGGTGGGTGCCTACACTGTGACCATGCGCGTCTACGTTCCCGCCGTCTTGTCCGACCTGTCCGTCCCGCTGCCGCCCGTGCGCAGCGGCGTCCTGTGTGTGCCCGAGGCCGGCATGAGTGGCGAGGATATCGAGGTCCTCGAGGACGACGCCATCACCGAGGCGGCGCTGTCCTCCCTCGAGCTGGCGCGCGAGACGGAGGGCGCGGGCGTCGCTCGCGTCGTCCTGGCCGTCGACACCCCCACCTTGACGACGCTGACCCCCGGCGAGCAGATCGAACCCCACATCTTCGAGGCCCCGGACTTCGAATACACGTGGTCGGACGTGGCTGCTATCCTCGCGGACCTGCCCGACGCCTCACCCGCGGTGCAGGCAGTCCTGAGCGCCGATACTCAGGAGAGCGCCGACGAGGCCGTGGCCGTCCTGTGGGAGTCCTCCCTGGCGTGGTTCGACCGCTCCGAGCGCCCGGCCGTCCTGGCCCTGCACCAGGGCTGACACCTACGCGCGCACGCTGAGGGTCGATCCGCCCTCCGGCAGAGGTCGCACCTGGATCTGATCCGCGATCTGGGTCGCCATCTCCTCCACGTGCGAGATGACACCGACCGTTCGCCCCGCGCAGCGCAGCGCCTGGAGCTGCGCCATGACGAGGCTGAGCGTGTGCGAGTCGAGCGACCCGAATCCCTCGTCGATGAACATCGTGCGCAGCTCGACGCCTCCGGCCTCGGCTGAGACGACGTCCGCGAGGCCGAGCGCCAGCGCGAGCGACGTGTAGAACGTTTCCCCGCCCGACAGCGTGCGCGGGCTACGCAGCGCGTCCGTGTCGTGATCGATGATCGCCAGGCCCAGGCCGGACTTGCGCGAGGTGGTGCCGTCGTCGGGGACGGACACGAGCTCGTAGCGTCCCGATGAGATTGCCGCGAGGCGCGGGTTCGCGGCCGCCAACACCTCTTCCAGGCGCGCGATGAGCACCCAGGCCGATAGGGGAGTAGAGGCCAGGTTCTCAGGGCCGGACGCCGCGGCAATGTCTGCTAGGCGACGGATGGGACCGGCCTGCTCCCGGGCACGCCCGAGCACCTCCAACGCCTGCTCGAGGGAAGCACGGGCGGCGTCCAGCTGCGCGCAGTGCTGCTCGAGAATACCCGAGGACCGGGCTGCCATAGCGGCGTCCTCCTCGGCCTTACGGGTGCTCTCGGTGAGGGCCTCAAGGTCCGGTGCGGGCGCCGACGCCGCGCGGGTCAGGCGCTCCGAAGCAAGCGCTTCGCGTGCCGCGAAAAGTGCCTTATCGTGTGCGGCCACGCGTGCCTCGAGAGCCTCGACCTGGGGGAGAGGAAGCAGGAGCGATCGCCACGAGTCCGCCTCGAGGCCCTGTTCTGTCAGTGCATCCGCAAGGGAACGCTGTGCCTGTGCGAGTGCAGCGCGGGCGTTCTCCCAATCGGCGCATGCCCCGGCCAGGGCTGCCGCCCGGTGTGCGCGCTCATCCAGGGCTGCAGCGCGCGCATCGAGGGAGGCGAAGTCGGCGTGCTCAGCCTCCACGCGGGCCTCAGCCGCAGCCAGAGCTGATTCACGCTCCTGAAGGGTGGATGCGAGGGAAGCGGCGGTCTCGCGGGCGCTCGCGAGGGAGTCCGTGAGGCCGTCGAGGCGGGTGCGCTCCTGCGCGAGGGCCGCCTCGATCTCGGCGATCTGCGGGCTGAGAGCCTCGAGCTTCGCAACGAGTTCGGCGGCTCGATCCCGCTCGGTCTCGAGAGTCGGCGTGGGGGCGCCGGCTACCTCGTTGAGCTGGGCGATGCGCCGCACGAGATCCTGGTGGCGGGCCTGCGCATCCCGCAGCGCCGCCTCAGCGTGGTCTCGTGCCTGGTCGAGCTCCGCGACCTGCTCGCGCGTGATCTCCCCGTCCGCGGCTGGTGCCGGATTCGGGTGCTCAGCGGAGCCACACACGGGACAGGGCGCGTCCTCTTTGAGTTCGCGTGCGAGCGCCGATGCGCTCTGCGCGATCCACAGGTCGTGGCCGTCCGCCGCCGCGGCATTCGCGAGCGTCGCTGCGACCGTGGCCTCGCGCAGCTCGTCCGATGCTCCGAGGAGGGCCGAGCGCAGCAGGTCCGCCTGCATGGAGGCATCCAGGCGTTCGTTGATGGCGCGTAGCGCGGACGCGGCCTCGGGCAGCGTGTCGGCATCCGCTCGCATGAGGCGCAGGGCTTCGGAGGCCTGCTCAATGCGCAGGGGCAACGCCTCGCGCTCGGCCTCGATCGACGTGATGCGCGCCAATGCCCGCTCGTGCCGGGAGCGCAGCGAGTCGATCTGGGTGCGTGCTTCGGGCAGCGAACGCTCGACGGCCAGGGCCTCCTCGAGAGAACCGCGCGTGCGCGTCGCCTCGTCGCGCAGGTCCTGCGCCCGCTCGCCGAGAGCGGCCACGGCCTCGGATGTCAAGGACGCGGAATCGATGGAATCCTCGTCTCCGAGGGCGGGGGACAGGGCCGCGACCTGGTCTCCTGCAGCCTCCAGACGAGCGCGTGCCGAGGCCTCGGCCGCGTCGAGGGGAGCCACGGCCAGCGCCCGGCGGGCCTGACCCGCGCGCTCACGGTCGGATGCGATTGCGTCCTCCGATGCGGTGAGCTCGGCGAGTGTCGCGCTCACGCGCGCGTGCTCCGCCTGGGCCTCAGCGAGGGCGCGCCCCTCGGACAGGGCACGGGAAGCCTCCCGCGCGGCTGCTGCGGCCACCTCGGCAACGCGCAGGGTCTGCGCGTGTGCCTCGCGTGCGCGCTCGCATGCGTCCTCGGCCCAGCGCGTCACGGCGCTGGAATCCTCCGCGCCCGCATCCAGCTGATCGGCCTCCTCGGCGTCGGCCGCCCGACCGTCGGCGGACCCGTCCTCAGCGCCGTTCTCGGCAAAGGCTGCGTCCAGGGACCGCACCCGCTCGAAAGCACCGATGGCAGCCACGCGCCGCTCCTCGATGCCGCGCTTCGACGAGGCGGCCGCATCGACGAGAGCCTTCGTGAAGTCCACGTAGATCTGCGTGTCGAAAATGTCGCGTAGGATCTGCTCGCGAGCATCCGATGTGGCGTTAAGGAACTGGGAGAACTTGCCCTGCGGGAGCACGATCGTCTGCAGGAACTGGTCCTTATCCAGGCCCACGATTGCTGGGATCTCGGAGCCCACGTCGCGCGGACCCGACGCGATCGGCTCTACCGTGCGCCACCCGTCCGGAGCATCCGGATCCTCCACGACCCGCGTCAGCGTCGACTTCGAGTTGCGCTGCGACTTCTTGCCTGCTGGCGTGTACGCGGGGGTACGGGTCACCCGGTAGATGCCCGTCGCCACCTCGAAGACCAGGTCAGCCTCTGACGGATCCGAATCCGTGATGTGGTTGGAACGCAGACGGTCCTTCGACGCGTCTTTCGTGCGCGCCACGTCGCCGTACAGGGCGAAAGTGATCGCGTCGATGAGCGTGGACTTGCCCGCGCCCGTCGGCCCGTCCAGCAGGAACAGCCCCGAGTCCTCGAAGGCCGAAAAGTCGACCGTGTGCTCCCCCGCGAAGGGGCCAATGCCCGTAATGCGCAGCCACCGAATTTTCACTGCATGTCCTTTCCTCGAAGCTGCGCCCACACGTCCAGCGCAAGCTCGCGCTCCTGAGCGCTCAGTGCCCGCCCGCCCACGGCCTCGTAAAACTCCTCCGTGACCTCGCGCGGATCGCGGGACGCGCGCACGGTCATCGCGGGAGCGAGCGTGGGGGCCTGGGAGGGACGGTGCACGACGACCAGGGCGTGCGGGTAGACCTCCCGGATGCGCGGCACCATGCGCTCGGGGCGCGCGTCGTCTGTGACCGTGATCGACACGTACGAGGCCGTGGTGGCCTCGTCGGGATCCGCGAGCAGCTCATCCATGGTTCCCTCAAGCACCGAGATGCCCCGCAGCGTCGGGATGGGCACCACCTCGATGCCGGTCACCGAGGTGGCATCCGTGGTCACGAGGGTGATCGACTTGGTGGCCTCGGCCTCGGAGAATGAGTACGCGATGGGGGAGCCCGCGTAGCGGATTGGGACGGATGCGCCCGAGATGTCCTGCGGGCGGTGCAGGTGCCCGGCCGCCACGTAGTCCAGGCCGTGGGCCAGGGGTTCCTCACCCCCGAGGGTATCGAACAGGTCTGCCGATACGGAGGGCACGCCACCCACCTGGATGTCGCGCTCGGAGTCCGAGACCTGGGCACCCGTCACGAAGGCGTGCGGCATCGCGATGGCCGGGCGCTCGTCGCCCGCGTCGCGCCGAGCCGAAAGGTCCGCGCGTACCCGGCGCAGGGCAGCCGCCAGGACTGCCTGGTGGGAGCGAGGCAGGGGAGCGGGCAGGTCGGCTTCACCGCTGGGCTCCAGATCCGACAGGCTTTGACGCACGAGGTCGGGCTCCAGGTAGGGCATTGGGTACACGAGAGCATCCCCGACCTCGACGGGTGCGCCGATCGCCTCGGGGTCCGTCACCACATGCAGAGAGGGGGTGAGCATGTCGGCGAACAGCCCCAGGCGCGCGGCCCCATCGTGGTTTCCCGACGTCAGGATGACCGTCGTGATCTCCGTCAGCTCGCGCAGGGCGCGGCGCATCCGCGCGAGCGCATCCACGGGCGGGACCGCGCGGTCGAACACGTCGCCCGAGATGAGCACGGCATCCACGCCCCGCTCACGCACCAGGGCCACCAACCACTCGATGAACGCGTCCGCGCTGTCGCCCAGGGACGCGCCGTGCAGCGTGCGCCCCAGGTGCCAGTCGGAGGTGTGCAGAATCAACATGCTCCCAGTGTGGCAGAGGCCGCCCACATCTGCGTCCGTCACACACGCTTGGAAGGCGGACACCTTCTGCATGCGCGCAGGTAGTCGATAGCATGGTGGGCATGACCAAGCCCTTCCTCATGCTGACCTCGCGCGACGACGGCCCCGTCCTGGCCGCAGAGACCGCCGACCTGCCTCGTTTCTCGGGACTGACCCCCGACCAGGTCCGCCAGGTGCGCATGGAGAGGGAGCTGCCCGACCTCGACCTGTCCGAGTACTCGGGTGCGTTTATCTGCGGGTCCCCGTGGTACGCGAACGCCGATGACCACCTCAAGGAAGAACGCCAAGTGCGTGCCGAGGCCTGGCTGCGCTCCTTCTACGACCGAGCACTCGGCGAATCCTTCCCGATCCTGGGCCTGTGCTACGGGCTGGGCACCCTCACCCTGCACCTGGGCGGCGTCATCGACACCCACCACGGCGAGGAAATCAGCGGCATCACCCTGACGAAGACCGATGCCGGCCGCGACGATCCGCTCCTGGAGGACACGCCCGACCGTTTCCACTCCTACGTCGGCCACCACGAGGCCGTGCGTGAGCTGGCCCCCGGCATGCAGGTCCTTCTCGCCGGCGACGACACTCCCATCCAGATGGTGCGCGTGGGCGAGGCCGCGTGGGCAACCCAGTTCCACCCCGAGATGGACCTCGAGGGTGTCAACGTACGCATCGACCAGTACGCGGGCCGCTACTACCCGGTGGAGAAAGCCGAGGCCATCCGCGCCCAGGTCGCGACCGTGGACACGGATCCCTCACGCCTCGTCCTACAGAACTTTGTGCGCCGCTTCCAGCGCTGACCCTCGCCCGACACGTGGGGCCGCGCTGCGCGGCGCGGTTAGCGGGCCTTGCGGCGCAGGTAGGAGAAGATCACCACGGTGACGACGGCTAGGACACAGGTCGTCATCATTGAGTGGCGGTAGGCCGTCATCTCACGCGTGAGCGGCACGAACGCGCTCACCATCGAGGTGACGACGCACAGGCCCGCACAGACGAGGCCGATACGCTCGACGACGAAATAAGCCGGAGTTGTCCAGAAGATCCGGCGCGCAGATCCCGGCAGCTGCCTGCCAAAGAAGGTTGCGCAGATAGCCAATGTGAAGGACCCGGTCCTCAAACGGCCAAGTTCGGTCAATGAGTACACCATGAGAAACAGGACGGCGAAGAAAGCAACAATGAAGAGAACGCGGATTATTCGCTCGCTGTCGGGGTGCTCCGGGGAGGGGTTTTCGGGATTCGACATGCCCACCACTCTAGCGGGACGCGGCGCGAGGCAGGCACCCCTCGCCAGCTAGCGGGCGAGGGGCACCCTCACCGCGGACTCTTGCCGTGGGTGCCTGTCTGCGTGTCTAGCGGGCGGGGGGGGGGAAGAAGCCCGCGGCGGCGCG
>CATYYP010000103.1 GCA_958415245.1 Schaalia odontolytica
CCTGCCCGACATCGAGGAGCTCCTCAGGTTCGCTCCACCCATGCCCGGCGACGAGGCCGTGGCTGGCCAGGCGGACACCGGCACGTCGGAGGCAGGTGCCCCGGGGGCGGACGTCGCGCCCCTGCCGGACCTGGCGCCCCTGCCCGACATCGAGGAGCTCCTCAGGTTCGCTCCACCCATGCCCGGCGACGAGCCCAAGCTCACGCAGGTCACGGACGCCTCGCCGACCGCGCCCGGCCCGGCGATCCAAGCCCCGGCCTCGTGCCCGGCCGAGCACGCGGGCGAGCGCGAACCGATCACCCACGAACCCGCGCCGGAGCCTCACGAGGATTCCGGCGAATCCGTTACCCCCGCGAACAAGCACCTGCGCCTCATCCTGATCGCCTGTGCCTGCGTCGTCGCGGTCGTGATTGGGACATCCTTTTTCCGCTCGTTCTCGCAGCAGGCGGGCGAGCCGGCCCGCGAGCCCGGATACCGCGGAACAGCGCTCAACACTCACTCCCTGTCGCCCGAGTGGGCGTCGGGGATCGCGGTCGCATGGACGATCCCCATCGACCCCACGACATCTAGCTTCGCCCCGCACGTCCACGCTGAGGGGTCGACTCTCTACCTCGCCTTCACCGATCGGCCGACGACGGCGCGGAGCCGGAGCGTGACGGTCAAGGCCTACGACGTGTCTGGAACCGAGCCGAGGCTCCTGTGGAACACGAACGCTGAGACGTCGACGGAGGCTTACGAAACCTTCACTCCTCAGTTCGTCTGGGACGACGATCTGCTCTTTTTCCGCGACCTCGTTATCGATAAGGCGACGGGAACGATAACCCAGGCCCCGTGGGGCAAGGCATACCCCATGGGCATCTCCGAGGGCATCGTGGTCACCTGCCTCACCTACGGCTACTGCACGGGCTGGTCGCAGGAGTCCGGCGAGTGGACTGAGGTCTGGAAAACTGCGACGGTGAAACAGAGCTTCTTCGGGCTGTCTCACATGAACTACACGGCCCCGGACAGCGCCCTTATCGGCAGTGGCGAGCAGGCCTCGATTCTCATTGTCCCCGGCCACAGCGAGGTCCCCCAGCTCCTCAACGTCCGCACCGGCGAGCTCACGAACCTGGGCGATCCGGATGACGACACAGCCTCCTACGACCTCGCCCCGGCAAGCGACGGTGTCATCGTAGAACCGTGGCTCAAGACTAAGTACGCCTACGATAGCGTCGGCGGCCTTCGGGGCACCTTCAACAATAACTGGTACGTCACGCAGCCCACGCGCGATGGAGGAGTTCCGACGCTGGCGCAGCTCAGCGACTTTTTCACGCGCAAGAGCGCCTCGTGGACGACGGGCGTTGTTGAGATAACGGGCGATGACTGCACCACGCTGGAGCTCACCCTGACCTCCGACGCGTCGAAGCGCACGGTCTCGGTCCCCGACAACATCCGTCCGTACCTGTCCTCCAGTTGTATCCTCCGGGTGAACGACGTGCGCGCGAGCGCCGATGGATCGGCCATGTTCATTCGCGACTTCCCCCTCGCGCCGAAGGGCAGCTACTTCTTCGACACGGCGACGAATAAGAACTTCAACTCTGCCGAGCTTGACGCCGCGGAATCGCACACGTGGGTCTTCGACGACATGCTGATCGGCGCCAGCAAGACGGGAGTCACGGCCTTCGTTCCGGCTTCCTCCTGACGACGCCGAGGTAATCAACCGGTACTGCCCGGCGCGCCGGTGTGATAGAAACTCCGCGCCGACAGTCGACGCTGCCGCCAGCCCGCGGCGCGCGCCTCGTGGACGAGGCCGGGGCACGCCTGGACGACCTCGTGCCCCTGGGCGCTCAGTCCTCCATGTGGTGGAGCGTAGCGCGGTCCGCCTTCACGGGGGTCGTGAGGGCCAGGCCGACGCCGAGGATCAGCATGATGCCGAGGATGCCCCAGTAGGTGTAGTCCTCGCCGGCGGGCGTCATGCGCTTGCCGAGCATGAGGAAAAGGCTGTACATGGCGGGAGCCATGAAGGACACGGCGCGACCGGTCGTCGCGTAGAGGCCGAAGACCTCGCCCTCGCGGCCGGCGGGGATGATGCGCGAGAGGAAGGAACGCGACGCGGACTGCGTGGGGCCGACGAAGACGCACAGGACCAGGCCGAGGCTCCAGAACACGGCGGGGCCGCGGGCATGCAGGAAGAAGACGCCGAAGCCGGCGACAACCATCGCGCTCAGGGACAGTATGATGACCTTCTTCGGGCCGATCTTGTCGTCGACCCATCCGAAGGCGACGGTCGCGAGGCCGGCGACGATGTTCGCGGCGATCGCGAAGATCATGACCTGGCTGGCGGTGAAGCCGAAGGCGGTCTTGGCCAGGACGGCACCGAAGGTGAAGACGCCGGCGAGGCCGTCGCGGAAGACGGCGGAGGCGATGAGGAAGAAGAGGGTGTGCGGGGCCTCGTTCTTGAGGGTGCGCACGGTGCGCCACAGGAGCTTGTAGGAGTCGATGATCGACTCGTTGTCGCCGCCGGTCTGGACCTTCTTGGGCAGCGGCGGATGGAGAATGACGGGGATCGCGAAGCCGCCGAGCCAGAGGGCCGCGATCACCATGGAGATGCGGATGTTCAGGTGCGCGTCGGTGGGCACGTTCAGCAGGTTGACGCCGATGAGGCCGACGTAGAGGATGAGCAGCAGGACGATGCCGCCGATGTAGCCGGCCGCCCAGCCGAAGCCGGAGATCTTGCCGCGGTCTTCCTTCTCACCCAGGTGGTTGAGCATCGCGTTGTAGTTCACCGAGGCGAACTCGAAGAACACGTTACCCAGGCCGAGCAGGGCAATACCCAGCATGAGGGCGCCCTGGGGACCCAGGACCGACTCGGGGTGCACGAAGTACATGGCGAGCATGCAGATGACGACCGCGCCTGTGAACCATCCGAGCCAGACTCCGCCCCGGCCTCGTCGATCGGCGCGCTGGCCGGTGATGGGGGCCAGCAGGGCGATGAACAGGCCCGCGATCGTCATGCCATTGCTGAGCCAGGTCGAGGCCGTACCCGAGTCGGTGAAGACGCCGTCGCTGGTCAGGTAGGTCGTGAACACGAAGGTCGTGGCGACCGCGTTGAAGGCGGCGCTGCCCCAGTCCCAGGCCGCCCAGTCGACGACTCGGCGCGTGATCACGCGGTGTGGGGTGGTGGGCGTTGTGCTCATGGGATCGGGCTCCTTCGATGGGGAGTGCTCGGAGGCGCGTGTGCGTCCAGGGTGAACCTACCACGTTTCGTATCTCACTTACTCCTCGGGCCGCCCCGGGGACGAGGCCGGGTAACCACCAGCGCGACCTGACCGGATGCCATATGCTGGTATGTCACCCTGGAAGGAGAAGACGATGGCACGCAGCACGCTGGTGAGCCCCTCGGAAGCCGACAAGCAGTATGCCAAGGCGAATAACTTAGTTCGCCCGGCCATCTTCTTCCCGGTGACCGCGGTTATCTTCCTCTTACTGTCGGGATATATTCCAGGCGGCATCGCGCTATTTTTCTCTGGCTACTGCTTGCTCTTAGGCATCGCATCTGCGTCCCTCGCAGTCGCTCAAATGCGCCGCCGATACGACAGATGGATCGTGCACGTAGAGGGGAAGGGAATATCGATACGTCCCACCCTTGCCCTCGTTCGCGTGAAACAGATCGCCTTCGGCATCGGCATAGCCTGCGCTCCGATAGCGATCATCGTCGAAGTGCTGGTGACCCACTCGGCCATCGGCGCTGTCCTCAGCTTGATCACGGGCCTCATGTTCTCGACGATGTTCTATTTCATGTTCATGTCCTCACCCCACAGGCTCTGGCTAATCCATCAGGGCCCGATCATCGAGTTCACTCCTGAAGATGTCGCGTTCCGTTCTCTCATCGACAAGTCCGCGACACGTATTCCATGGGATCGCCATCCGACCATTAAGGGCTTCAGTCCAATTCCCGACATCGGCGATCAGCTTCCGCTCATGTACGTGTCCGCCGACGGAGCCAACCACGCCATGGAGTTCGACATGACAGGAATCCCCATACCGCTTTCGCGGGTGGACAGCCTGGTCACCTACTTCAACAATCGGCCGGAAAAGCTTGCAATGCTGGCTTCCTCAGAGGGCGCCAGGATGGCATGCGCGATCTTGACGGCCCGCTGACACATATCGCCGCCCGGGCCGCGGTGGGGCGCGAGCGAGGAGCGCACCGACAACGCCAACCGGGCAGTGCGTTTAGGCGCTCGTCTCCTCGGCGACGAGGATTTGCACGAGAGCCAGGTCGAGGGGGCGCGTGACCTTCATGGAGCGTTCGTCGCCCGCGACCGTATGCACGGTCCCGCCGATCGCCTCGACGAGGCCGGCGTCGTCCGTGGCCGCCCGGGCCTCGTCAGCGCCCAGGGAGGCTCCCTCCTCGTGCGCGCGAATGAGGACGTCCCAGCGGAAGCCCTGCGGGGTCTGCACGGCCACCATGTCGGAGCGGCGGGGCGTGCCGACAACCACTCCGGCGGCATCCACGGTCTTGAGGGTGTCGGTCACGGGCAGGACGGGGATGACCGCGCCCGCGCCGCCGGCAACCGAGTCAATGACGCGCTCGGTGACCTGCGGGGGCGTCAGGGGACGGGCCGCGTCGTGCACGAGGACGACCGTGTCCCCCTCGCATCGGCCAAGCGCGGCCAGGCCGAGGGCAACGGACTCCTGACGCGAGCGATCAGAGCCGGCGACGACGGTCAGATCGTCGATATCGGACAGAGCGCTACGAAATTCCTCGATCGACGAGGCCGGGGCCGTCACGACGATCGCGCCCACTCCCCCGGCGCGTAGGCCGCGGGCCGCCCACCACACAAGGGGGCGACCCGAGAGTTCAACGAGTGCTTTCGGACCCTCGCAGCCGAGGCGAGAGCCGGAGCCTGCGGCCGTCAGGACCGCACAGGCGTCACTCTTCGACGGCATCTTCTTCGACTTCGATGCGACCCTCAGCCAGGACGGCGTCGAGGCGCTCGGCGGCGGCGGACTTTTCGATGTTGCGTGCCAGGGCCAGCTCGGAGGTGAGGATTCCGCGGGCCTTCGTCAGCATGCGCTTCTCGCCCGTGGACAGCTTCTTCAGGTCGTCGCGGCGGGTCAGGTCACGCACGACCTCGGCGACCTTCACGATGTCGCCGGTGGCGATCTTCTCCTGGTTCGCCTTGAAGCGGCGCGACCAGTTGGTAGGTTCCTCGATGTAGGGGGCGCGCAGGACGGAGAGGACCTCTTCGAGGCCATCCTCGTCGACGATGTCGCGGACGCCGACCATGTCGACGTTTTCGGCGGGGACCTGAATCTCAAGATCGCCCTGGTTCACACGCAGCTTCAGGTACGTCCGCTCCTCACCACGAATGGTGCGCGTCATGACCTCTTCGATCGTGGCTGCGCCGTGGTGCGGGTAGACGACCGTCTGACCGATTTCAAACGACATGGATGGACTCCTGAGTGCTTGCGTGGATAGCACAACTATTCTACCAGCTGGCGAGCAAAACCGACCCATACAGTGTGAAAGCTCAACGTTACACGCATACAAGGATCGACACAAACCAACTTCAAGCACGACCGCAATTCGTCCCAGCATGCGACCCTGCTCACGGTCAAACGTGCGCCATAAGGACGGGCATCACACACCGAAAAGCCCGGTTTTCCGGGCATGACGAAGCCCCGGCCTCGTCCATGCAGACGATGCCGGGGCTCCGCTCAGCTCACTTGCCCTGGTTGGCGACCGCGGCGATCTTCGCCTCGGCCTCGGGATCCAGGTAGGTGCCGCCCTTCTTGATGGGCTTAAGGGTTTCCTCGTCGAGCTCGTACACCAGCGGAATGCCGGTGGGGATGTTGACGCCGGCGATGTCCTCGTCGGAGATCTCATCCAGGTGCTTGACGATGGCGCGCAGGGAGTTGCCGTGCGCGGCGATCATGACGGTCTTACCACTCTTGATCGCGGGAACGATGGCCTCATCCCAGTAGGGCAGCAGACGCGCGATAACGTCCTTGAGGCACTCGCTCATGGGGACGGGCTCGCCAGCGTAACGCGGGTCGGTGTCCTGCGAGAACTCCGAGCCGGCCTCGATGGCAGGCGGGGCCACGTCGAAGGAACGGCGCCACAGCATGAACTGGTCCTCGCCGTACTCGTCGCGGATTTCCTTCTTGTTCTTGCCCTGGAGCGCACCGTAGTGACGCTCGTTGAGGCGCCAGTTGCGCTCAACGGGGATCCAGTGGCGATCGGCAGCGTCGAGGGCGAGGTTCGCGGTCATGATGGCGCGACGCAGCATCGACGTGAACAGGAGGTCGGGCTTCACGCCCGCTTCCTTGAGGAGCTCGCCACCGTGGGTAGCCTCCGCGCGGCCCTTGTCCGACAGCGGAACATCCACCCAACCGGTGAAGAGGTTCTTTGCATTCCATTCGCTCTCGCCGTGGCGGAGCAGCACCAGTTTGTAGCTCATGTCTCCATTGTCCCACAGGTTCCAACCCTCCTCATACATCCCGTGGGGTTGATCACGCCACAGCTTGGACACCGGACCGCGAGGGGGACGAGGCCCCGCCTCCAACACCGCAGAACGAGGCCCATTACCTTGTGCGGACAAAGACCCCGGCCATACCCTGATTACCCCCTGAGTACCCCTCGAAATACCCCTGAGTTCCTTGAGATTCCGCGG
>CATYYP010000104.1 GCA_958415245.1 Schaalia odontolytica
ACGACTCATCAGTCGTGGGCGTACCACCCGCACCCAGCCACCGCTGCGGCTGCGCAGAGAGCACGTCTTCGCGCGCCATCAGAGCCAACAGGGTGGCAGCGAGCTGAGCGTCAGCCGGATCGTCAGGGTTCGCCGCACGCGCCCGCAAGTCCGCGATGTGACCGGACAGGGACAGCGGTGCCTCGACCGAATCCACCGGAACGATGTCGTTTTCTCGATGCGTGCCCGCCAGGCGCGCAACCAGATCGAAAAAGACCGAAGGCGCGGCGTCCTCCGAGCGCACCGCACCGGCGTGCACGATGCTGCGCGAGCGCGTCACGGCCGCGACGAAGAGGCGATACTCGTCGTCCATCACCGCGCGCCGAGCTGCCCTCGTCGAGTCGATGAGCTCCTCGCGCCCATCCTCGCCCACGGCGACGCGGCCCGCGCCCACGTCCGCAAGGAGATCAGCGCGCAAGATCCGGTCGCGCAGGCGCAGGTTCGGCCAGGCCCCGTCCTGCAGGCCCGCGAGGACGACGACCTGCCAGTGGCGGCCCATCGCCTGCGCGGGGGTGAGGACCTCGACGCCGCCCGGTCGCACGCCCACGCGCGAAATCGTGTCGATGGGGACCGAGCCGGCCAGCAGCTCCGATGCGAAGCTCACGGCGGAGCCGGCGGGGTTGCGCTGCTCCCACACGTCCGCGACGCGCAGGAGTGCCACGACGGCGTCCAGCTGGTCGTCGTACCAGCCCGACGACTCGTCCGACGCGATGGCTCGCGAGCGCCACTCGCTGGCCACCCCGGATGCCTCCCAGAGGGACCACAAGCGTTCCTGGGGGCGTGCACTCCCGCTCATGCCCAGCTCCCACAGGCGCGCAGCCGTCTCAAGCGGCCGCGCGAGCATTGCGGCGGCGCGGGCGCGCTTACCGCCCGCCTGCTCGGCATGCTCCAAGGTAGGCCTCCACGTCTGCGGGTCACTGACGAGTTCGGCAGCCGTCAGCGGAATCGGCGCGGTCTCGTCTCCGGCCTCCTCCGCGGCCTGGGCACGCGCGGCGTTCAGGCGGCGCAGCAGCCGGTGGACCGCGAGCGCGTCGGCGCGCACGAGAGGCGAGGGCAGCAGGCGCTCGGCGAGCTCACGGCGCACGGCCACATCCGTGTCGCTCTGGCCCGTCGGCATGGTCACGAGGTCCAGGAGCAGGCGCGTGGTCGGCTGTGTTGCAAAGTCAAAGGCGCGACTGCCTCCCGCGACGGGCACCCCACCGCGCGCCAGGTAGCGGCTGGTTTCGGCAACCATCGAGGAGCTGCGCACGATGACGACCTGATCCGAAAAGTCGATGCCGTCGTGCAGGTGGTGGGATCGCAGGGCGCGCGCGATGAGCGCGCCCATCTGCGAGGGCGTGGCACCCAGGTGCGTGAACAGACGTCCCTGGGGGGCATCGTCCGAGACGTCGGCCTCGCGCCGGGCGGGCGAGCCGGACTGTGCGATGCGCGCGCATGCCTGGCGCGCCAGCTCCCGCACGGCGCGGGACATGTCGTAGACCTGGCCCAGCTCAGCGATCTCGACGCCAAGAGCACTGGCAAGCCTGCGGTCCAAGTGCGGTTCGCCGCCGCGATAACCGGCCACGGCCACGTCGGAATCCGAGAAGGCGACGATCCGAGCACCCGCGTCGCGGCAGGCTTGCAGCAGCCTCAGCGTCGAAGGCGTGCAATCCTGCAGGTCATCGACAATCACCACATCGGGCACCGGGCACGGCGCCTGCACACCGCGCTTCGGCGCGTCCTGCTCCCACGCGTCAATCAGATCGGCCGCGAGCGCCTGGATACGCGACAGGTCTACGCGCAGGGTGCGCGGATACTCCGGGGAGCGCTCGGGGCCCTCCTCCAGCGCCGCGACGATCGCGCCCGCGCCCTGCCACTCCGGACGACCGAACCGGGCCCCGGCCTCGGACAAGGAAGAAGCGTCCATCCCGGCCTCGCCCGCGCGGGCCACAAGGTTGCGCAGCTCTGCGCGGAACGCCGGCATCGCGCGCATCTGCGGGCCAATGTCCTCGGGCCACGGGGCCTCCACGGACTCCAGGGCCTCGGCGAGCATCTGGTCCTGGGCCGCGCCCGTCACCAGCTCGACCCCCTCCAAGGGCACGTCGCGCTGGGTGCGCCACGTGGCCACCACCTGATAGGCGAAGGACGCAGGGGTGCGCACCGGGCGCACCGAATCCGGGCCAAGCGCCTGCGCGCGCGGAGTCAGCACGTCGGCTCGCGTGCGATCGGGAGCGAGAATCAGCGCGGAACGGCCCTGGGAGGCCACCTCCTCGAAGACGCCCAGGGCACACGTCGAGCGGCCAGAGGACGGCGCACCGCGCGCAATCACGTCCCCCGAGCGCGCCGCGTCCACAACCGCACGCTGGCGCGCGTTCAGCTCCGGCAGACGCCACCAATCGGCGCTGCGGCTGCGCAACCTGACCTGAATTTCGCTCATAACGCAATACTCGCAGACCCCACCCGCATCTGCGGCACATATGATGGCCATGACGATATTTACCAGCAAGGAGTCATCATGGAGATCCTCATCGGCATCCGCGGCAACAAGAACCTGCTCGGTCTCGACGTCGACATGACCGAAAACGAGCTCATGGCCAAGGTCAACGAGGCCCTTGCCTCCGATCACGGCGTCCTCGACCTCACCGACACCAAGGGCCAGCGCACCCTCGTGCCCGCCCACGCCCTCGCATACGTGCAGATCGCCGCCAAGACCGAGCGCCGCGTCGGCTTCGCGATCCACTGATTCGCGCCCAGACGAACGAGGCCGGGGAACCCGAGCGGTCGCGAAACCGCCCGAGGAACCCCGGCCTCGTCTATACCCTGTGGCCTCAGGCCTTCAGGTGAATGTCCTTCATGCGTTCCCCGTGGCGCTTAATCACGTACTCCGTGATCTCGTCGACGTTCTCCGGGGACGCAGCCAGCGACGGGTAGGTAAACAGCGTCGCGCGCACGAGGCCGAGGGCCTCACCCGCCACGCGGCGGCCCCACAGGGACAGGCGCGCCGACAGCTGCTCGTCCGCCTCAATCTGCGGGCCCAGGTGCGCACGCACCCAGTGCCCCTGCTCGAAGGGCCACACGTCCTCGATCCCCTCGAACAGGCCGTGCACCTGCGCGACGCGGATCAGCATGTCGCCCAGCATGCCGCGGGTAATGAACGTCTTGACAGCACGCTCCGCGAACGTCGTCGGACGCGTGCGCGCATCCAGGTCGTCGTACGCACCCGAGAACGCATCACCAGCCGCCAGCAGATCAAAGCCGCGGTGCGCACTCCACACCTCGAGCTGCTGATAAAGCTTGAAGCACTGCGCGGCCATGCGCGCATGCTCCACGTGGGCCTCGAACGTGGGGGCCTGCTCGCCGTCCTTCGCCAGGCGCGTCATGAACGCGAGCGACGAATAGGCGAGAATACCAAGGACTTCGGCGTCGTCGGCGGGGACGGAATCAAACTCGTGTGCCATGACTCCAGCATAGTGCCTGACAAGCCTCGCGGCCCGGCGCATGGGACCCTGTTCTTCGCGATTGGCGGCAGTCTCTGTGACCAGCCCCTCCCCCGCGAACTCCTCACACACCATTACACTGAAAGACGACCACCGGACGACCGGTCGCATTTTTGAATAAGTAACACGTACGCGCGGACGAGAATCCCCGCGCCAGATAATGCGCGATCGGCACCGACCCCAACCCCGGAAAAGCCCGGGAGACAAGGTAGATCGTGACCAACACGAGCACTGAGGCAACTGTGCCCACCACCGACGTTGACGCCACTGAAAAGGCCACCCCGGCCTCGTCCGTCGAATACTCCGCAGGCGTCGTCCGCCTCGGCAACATCAAGCCCGCAGCCCCCGAGGTCGAAGAGGCCACCCCAGACATTTCCGGCAAGGGCGAGGATCTCGACAAGAAGTCCTTCGCGGACTTCGGCGTCACCGACCCGATCGTCGACGCCCTCGAAGACAAGGGCATCACGCACCCCTTCCCGATCCAGGCCCTCACCCTCGGCCCCGCGCTGGACCGCCACGACATCATCGGCCAGGCCAAGACCGGCACCGGCAAGACCCTCGGCTTCGGCATCCCCGTCCTCGAGGACGTCATCGCGCCCGACGAAGAGGGCTACGAGGACCTCCTCAACCCGAACAAGCCGCAGGCGCTCATCATCCTGCCGACCCGCGAGCTCACCAAGCAGGTCGCCCAGGACCTGCGCGAGGCCGCCAAGTACCTGTCGACCCGCATCGTTGAGATCTACGGCGGCGTCGCCTTCGAGCCCCAGATCGAGGCTCTCGAGCGTGGCGCCGACATCGTCGTGGGCACGCCCGGCCGCCTCATCGACCTGCTGCGCAAGGGCCACCTGCACCTGTCCGGCGTCGAGACCGTCGTCCTCGACGAGGCCGACGAGATGCTCGACCTGGGCTTCCTGCCCGACGTCGAGACACTGCTCAGCCGAGTCCCCGAGAACCGCCACACCATGCTGTTCTCCGCCACCATGCCCGGCCCCGTCGTGGCCCTGGCCCGCCGCTTCATGGTCCAGCCCACCCACATCCGCGCGCAGGACCCCGACGACCAGAACCAGACCGTCAACACGGTCAAGCAGGTCATCTACCGCGTTCACGCCATGAACAAGGTCGAGGTCGTCGCCCGCATCCTCCAGGCGGAGGGCCGCGGCCGCACCGTCATCTTCTGCCGCACCAAGCGCACCGCCGCCCGCCTGGGCGAGGACCTGACCGCCCGCGGTTTTGCGGTCGGCTCGCTGCACGGTGACCTGGGCCAGGGTGCCCGCGAGCAGGCTCTGCGCGCCTTCCGTAACGGCAAGGTCGACGTCCTGGTCGCCACCGACGTCGCCGCACGAGGCATCGACGTCGACGACGTCACCCACGTCATCAACTACCAGTGCCCCGAAGACGAGAAGATCTACATCCACCGCATCGGCCGCACGGGCCGCGCGGGCAACTCGGGCACGGCCGTCACCTTCGTCGACTGGGACGACACGCCGCGCTGGTCGCTGATCTCCAAGGCCCTGGGCCTTGGTGTGCCGGATCCGCTCGAGACCTACCACACCTCCCCCCACCTATTCACCGACCTGGACATCCCGGAGGGCACGACCGGCCGCCTGCCGCGCGCCAAGCGCACGCGCGCGGGCCTGGACGCCGAGGTCCTCGAAGACCTGGGCGGCTCCTCTCCCCGCTCCGAGGGACGAGGCCGTGGCGGCCGTTCTGGGTCGCGTTCGGGTTCCGGTGGCTCGCGTGGTGGGCGCGGTCGTTCGTCGCGTGGTGGTTCGGCTTCTTCCTCCGACGCGTCGCGTTCGCGCGGGTCGCGTCGTGGCTCGCAGGACGGCGATCGCACGCTGAACGCCGGCAAGGGCGGCCGCTCCGACCGCGGCACGCGTGGCCGTGGCCGCGGCGAGCACTCGCAGCGTTCGGGTGAGGCGTCTGAGGGCGCGCCCCGCGCCCGCAAGCGTATCCGCCGCCGCAAGGGCGGCGAGTGAGGCGCTAGCGCACCGCGTTGATACGACATGAGGAGGGGTCCGAGCCGAAAGGCTTGGGCCCCTCCCCTGTTTGGGGCCTCAGGGCGCGGCAAGATTCAACCTGATCGGGAACAAGCTTGAGCGCGGGTTTCCTCACTGACACTGCACATGCCTGCGTCCAACTGGGCCCGGCCGTGCAGCGCTGCACCCGATCCGTCGCACTACACCCGATCCGTCGCGGTGCACCCGATCAGAAGGGGTGTAATGCCTACGGATCGGGTGCACCACCCCATCGGTAACAAGCTTGCACGTGGGTGTCCTCGCTGACACTGCACATGCCGGCGTCCAACAGCCCCAGGCCACGCAGCATTGCACTAGATACTCCAGCAATGCACTAGATAGGAGAGCATTGCACTGCCTACTATCCAGTGCAATGCTGCGCTAACTAGTGCAATGCCACCTAGCAACAAGCCAACACGCGGCAAGGTGCGTCCCCAATAGCTCGTTCAACGAACCACCATCCCAGCCTGGGCAGACAGCCCTGCACCAGTTAAGGAGCATTACACCAGTTAGGGAGCATTACACCACCTCCGAGCTGGTGTAATACCCCGCTAAGTGGTGTAACACCACTTAGCAACAAGTATCGGTGTGGAGATATGCCTCGCCGCTCGAGCCGAAACGCGAGGCAACGCAGATCAGCGGCGACTGAAGAGCCGACTCGCGACCGAGAAACACACACCCGCCACGACACCACTCATCGCAGCACCCATCAGCTGCCTCGAGAGAGCATTACCATGCATAGCGCCAACCGCAAGCGGCCCTGATTCCGCGCTAGCCGCACGCTCTTCCAAGTCCGAAGCACTAGTCGCATCACCGAGGCCATCCGCAGAATCTTCGCACAACCCAGCGTTCACAGGTTGGAGAATATTCTGTCGTGCATTACGACCACATATGAGGCATGGCGTACTCCCATCAAACAGGCCATACAGCCAAGTCCTCCACAAGGGCATAAATACACCCGCCACGAATAAAGCTAACAGCGAGAAAACAAAGGAAGCGGCTATCTCATATTGGGCGATCATAAACAGAAGATCCGCTCCACAGGAAGCTGCGTAACAATATGCGCGCAAAACTTCATACGACTCCA
>CATYYP010000105.1 GCA_958415245.1 Schaalia odontolytica
CGATTCGCTCGACCTCCGCCTGATCGGTTCCCGAGGTTCCGGGTGCGCGCATGTGCACCTCTCGTGCTCCCGAGGCAGCCACGACCTCGGCGACGTTATGAGCACGCAAGCCACCCGACACCAGGATGATGATGTCGTCTCCCCCGCGCTCAACGAGTCGGGCAAGAGCACCCGGCTGCGCGACCGCCGGATCCCCACCCGTCGTCAGCACGCGGTCATACCCGAGTTCCATGAGGACGTCGAGGCCGCGATCCTGATCCACGACCTGATCGAATCCACGGTGGAAGGTCAGCGGCGCATCCTCAGCAGTGTCCCGCAGGCGCGCGGCAGCGTCCACGTCGATCTTCCCGTCGCGGGTGATGACGCCGACGACGAAGCCGAGGCGCACGTCCGATCCCCGACCGATCGACGAGAGGGTCACGATATCGGAGGCGATACGGTCGACCTCTTCGCGCGAATGGACGAAGTCCCCGGGGCGCGGACGCACGAGCACCTGAACGCCGCCAGCGGGCGCCACCTCGAGGGCGGCGGCCACCTCGTCGAATGCGGGGGTCAGGCCGCCGCATGACAGGTCGGTGCAGATCTCAATGCGATCCGCTCCCCCGTCACGCGCACGGCGCACGCCCACGGCATCTTCCACGCAAATCTCTACAGTCGTCACGGCTGCCACCTCTCGTAGCACGTCGAGCCGCCCACGCGGGCGGCCAGGATCGCGGCACCCCAGCGGCCGCCCGCGCCCCCGAGGGAGGCACGGACAATTTCGGGAGCGTCACGGAATGTCAGCATCGAAGCGAATTCCTCGCGCAACGGCGCCAGCAGGTTCTCCCCCGCGTGCGACAGGCCGCCGCCGATGATGATGCGCTCAACGTCGACGGTAAGTGTCATGTGGGTGAGGGAGAGCGCGAGTGCACGAACCGCAGTGTTCCACACCTCGGTCGCGACCGGGTCGGTACCGATGCCGGCCTCGACAGCCTTCGCACCGATGTCCTCACCGGTCGCCTGCTCGTAGCGCCTCGCGATGCCCTTCGCCGAGGCGTAGACCTCCAGGCACCCGCGTGACCCGCAGCGGCAGGACTCACCACCGGGGAAGACGGGCGCGTGCCCGACTTCCCCGGCACTAAACGTCGCACCGCTCCACAGGTTGTCCCCGAGCATGAGGGCGACGGAGATGCCGGTACCGATGGGCATCATGAGGAAAGAGGAAGCCCCTCGGCCCGCGCCGAGGAGGCCCTCGGCCAGGCCGGCGGCGCGCCCATCGTGCATGAGTGCGGCGGGCACGCCCGTGGCGTCCTCGACCGCGCGTGCCAGCTGGACACCGCGCAGCTCGAGGTTCGCCGCATACACGACGGTCCCGCTTTCCTCATCGACGAGGCCGGGGCAGATCAGGCCAAAACCGACCAGTCCCGGATAGTCGCTCGCGAGTCGCGCGCCGATTCGTCCCACCTGCTCGGCCACGGCCTCGCGGTTGGTCGGCTCGTTTCCCTGGGTGAGGATCGCGCCCGCCTCATCGACGATCATCCACTTGATGGATGTGCCGCCGATGTCAATGCCCGCAAATACCGGGCCCTCGGAATCCTTGACGGCGCTCATGGTACGACGACCTGAGCATGCAGATCAGGATCTGCCATATCCGGATCGAAGGGGAACATCGGGCGCTCAATCTTGTGGTGACCGAGGCGGATGAGGTCCTGATCGACGCCACCGGGGGTCAGCGCCATGAGCCAGCCCTTCTGGGTCTCGTACAGGTCGGGCTCCAGGTAACCGATCTTGACGACGACGACGTCGGCGGTGGTGATATCCACGCCGAGCAGCTCGAACTGGCTGTACATCGTGTACTGGTTGCGGTTCGTCGTGATGATGAAGCGCAGGCCGCCCGTGCGCAGCAGCGCGGTGTGACCACCCATCGGATCGTCGGCGAGGGCCTCAACCGTGGCGTGGACGTTCAGCGTTCCGGGCTCGCGGGTGTCGATATGCCCGCCGACCTCGAGGTCGACCTCGGCGCCGACGCCAGCCTCCCACGCGATGGCGGCCGCGGCGGGATCGATGATCGAGGCGTAGATGACGTCGAGCGTCGCCTCCTGGACGGGCTTCCATGCAAGCAGGGCCGCGAGCGCGACCGTCACATCGTCGGCACCGCCGGCGCCCGGGTTGTCGCCGGAGTCGGAGATGAAGAAGGGCTTGGGGCCCTCCTCGGCTGCTGCCAGGCACTCTTCCATGGAGGCAACGGGGGCCACGAACTCGAAGCGGTCGTGCACGTCCCAGAAGTACTGGCCGATGCGCTCGGCCTGCTCCTTAACCAGTTCCGCGTCGTCACCCGTGACGACGACCGCACCCTTGCAGCGCGGCTGGTCGGCCCATGCGAAGCCGATCCAGATCGCGGCGTCCAGGATGCCGTCCATCGCTTCGATGGGGTCAATCATCTTGTACAGGGACTTGGCGGGTTCGATACGGGTCGAGGTCTTCTCGCCCGGCAGCAGCACGGGGACGTGGACGAGGGCCTTGACGGGCTTGGGCTGCCCGTTCAGGAGGCGCATGCCCAGGTTGTAGGCGGCGCGACGGCGCGACTCGAGGGCGTCCTCGTGGGGTGCGAGGCGGTAGCAGGTGAGGATGTCGCAGCCGTCGAAGAGGTCCTGGGAGACGTTTCCGTGCAGGTCCATCGAGGCGCTGACCATTGGCTCGGGGCCGATGACGCCGCGGATGGCGTTGATGAGGTCTCCCTCGGCGTCGTCCATGCCCTGGACGCTCATGGCGCCGTGGATGTCGAAGAAGAGGCCGTCGAGCGGGCCGGCAGCGGCGAGGCCCTCGAGGATCTCAGCCTTCCAGGCGTCGTAGGCGCTGCGCTCGACGACGCCGCCGGGCAGAGCGCGCGAGTGCAGGACGGGGATCCACTCGATCTGGGTGGCCCAGTCCTCGTCGCGCCAGTAGAAGCGGTCCATCAGCTCCTCGCCGCGGGTGACGATGAAGTCGTCGGCGGTCGAGATGTAGGGGGTGAACGTCGAGGATTCGATGTGGATGCCGGCAACCGCGATGCGGGGCTTGGTCATGAGCGATTCTCCTTTGAGATCTTCGAGGGGGTGAGTGTCGAGAGCCCCCAGAGCGCCGCTTCGCGCCCTGATCGAGACGATTCGATCAAGAGGTGTTCCATGATCGAGGGGAGGCAGGATTGGTGGAGCGCAGCGCGCACTCCGGCGGTGAAAGCATCGACGGCGGAGAGTGCTCCACCGACAATGACTCCCTGGGGTGCCAGGAAGGACACGAGGTGGGCGACGCAGTGGCCCAGGAGGGTGCCCGCCTGGCGGATGGCCGTCGCAACTTCGGGGATACCGTCGCGTGCGGCGGCCAGAAGCTGTGCGTTGTTCTCATAGACGAGGCCTGCTGCGGCCAGGTCTGCTCGGATCGAGTCGGCGGACGCGATCGTTTCGAGGCATCCGACGTTGCCGCACTTGCAGGGGCGGCCTGCAGCGGCCTCGACGGGGATGTGCGAGATGTCCCCGGCCAGTCCGCCCTGCCCCACCTGCGGCACGCCATCGACGAGGTAGGCGCCGCCGATGGCGGAGCCAGCCTTGACGTAGATAAGCGTGTCGATGGGGGTCACGCCGTGGAGACGACGCCGGTAGACGGATTCGCCGATGGCTCCCGCGCGCGCGTCGTTTTCGATGAGGGCGGGCAAGCCGCACTGCTCGGTGACGGCCTCGGCGACGTTGACGCCGTCCCACCCGGGCATGCGGGCGGGGCGGATCACGCGAGAGCGCTCCGCGTCCACGGGACCAGGAACCGCCAGGGCAATGCCACCGACCCGCACGCCGGCAGCTTCTTCCTGGCGGGACACCTCGTCCATGACAGCGTCGAGCACCACCTGCGGACCTTCCGCAATGTCGATAAGGAGGCTCGAGGCCTGCCCGACTCCGCGGGTGGGGTCCGTCAGGGCGACGAGGCCGTGGTGGGCTCCCAGCTCGACGAGGGCGAGTGCTCCGGCGCCGTCGGAGGTGACGAGGCGGCGCGCACGCCGCCCGCCCGTGGAAACAGAGTGTTCCGCTTCAGCGATGACCCCGGCTTCGACGAGGCGTGACACAGCGGCCGACACCGTTGATGGTGCGAGGCCCGTTTGCTTGACAATCGCGGGCCTGGTGTCTGCTTGACCGGACCCAATCAGCGTCAGGACGGTCTCGTCGACATCATGCGTGGCCATGACACCTCCTCTAAGTACGTATGCAGTAACTACAACGTTACACTGCGCTCATCGTTGAGAACATGATTCATTATGCCCCACCGAAGAAAGTCTGACACTTCTTTCGTCGAAATATCTTGTTATTTTTTCGTAACATTCCACATTTTGGCCAAAGTGGCAACATTCGCCGACAAACTGTCATATGATGAACGTCATCTGACAGGGTTGTCATCCGTCAGTGTCCCCGATCAACGTTGATTTGGAGCAGTCATGAACCTTAGAAAGAAGCGGTGGATGGTCACCGGCGCGGCCCTCGCAATGGTCGCCTCCCTGGGCCTGTCCGCCTGTGGTGGCGGCAGCAGCAGCAGTAGCGACGGCGGCCAGGCAGCCAACTCGGAAACCGGAAAGAACGAGGTCACGATGGCCTCGCGTACCCCCAACTGGATCTTCCCGGTCTCCGCAAAGGGCTACACGCAGGGCGAGAACGGCCAGTTCATCCAGGCGATGTACCGCCCGCTCTTCGCCTACAAGTCCACCTCTGAAACCCCCTACAAGATCAACCTCCCCAAGTCCCTGGGCACCGTTCCCGAGGTCTCTGAGGACGGCCTGACCTACACCATCAAGCTGCGCGACGACGCCAAGTGGTCCGACGGCACGCCCGTCACCACCCGCGACGTTGAGTTCTGGTGGAACCTCGTCACCAACAACAAGGACGAATGGGCCTCGTACAAGAAGGGCTTCTTCCCCGACGGTGCCGATCTGAAGATCATCGACGAGCACACGTTCTCGATCACCACCGAGACCAAGTTCGCCCCGGCCTGGTTCATTGACAACCAGATCAACAAGGTCGCTCTGCTCCCCCAGCACGCCTGGGACAAGACCAGCGCCGACGAGGCCGTCTCCGACCTCGACCGCACCCCCGAGGGCGCCCAGAAGGTCTTCGCCTACCTGCAGGGCGAGGCCAAGAACCTGTCCTCCTACGCCACCAACCCGCTGTGGCAGACGGTGAACGGCCCCTGGAAGCTCTCCTCCTTCACCCCCGACCAGGGCCTCGAGCTCGTCCCCAACGAGAACTACTGGGGCGAGGACAAGCCCAAGATCGACGCGCTGATCTACAAGGCATTCACGGGTGACGACGCCGAGTTCAACTCCGTGCGTTCGGGCGCCATCGACTTCGGCTACATCCCCGCCGCGCAGTACAACCAGCGCAAGGCCGTCGAGGACAAGGGCTACAACGTCTTCCTGTGGCCCGGCAACTCCATCACCTACCTGGCCCTGAACTTCGCACCCCAGGCCCCCGGCTCGAAGTTCATCAACCAGAAGTACATCCGCCAGGCGATGCAGCAGCTGATCGACCAGCCGACCCTGTCTGAGAAGATCTGGTCCGGCACCGCCTCCCCGACCTGTGGCCCCGTCCCGATGCCCGCCGAGAAGACCGGCACCACCGAGGGCTGCGTCTACAAGTTCGATCCGGAAGCCGCCAAGAAGCTCCTCGAGGACCACGGCTGGAAGGTCGTGCCCGACGGTGAAACCACCTGCGAGAACCCCGGCACCGGCGCCAACCAGTGTGGCGAGGGCATCGCGGCCGGCGACAAGCTGAGCTTCAAGCTCGTCTCCCAGTCGGGCTTCGTCTCCACGCACCAGATGTTCGAGGAGATCATCTCCCAGTTCGGCAAGCTCGGCATCAAGATCGACATGAACGAGGTCCCCGACTCGGTCGGCGCCTCTCAGGCATGTGACGACGAGACCCCCTGCACCTGGGACCTGTCCTTCTTCGGATCCCAGACCTCGTGGGGCTTCCCGATCTACGCCTCCGGCGAGCGCCTCTTCGCCTCTGACGCTCCCGTCAACCTCGGCCAGTACAAGAACCCCGAGGCTGACAAGCTCATCGAAGAGTCGACCCGCTCCTCCGAGCCCAACGCTCTCCAGGCATACAACGACTACCTCGCGGAGGACCTCCCCGTTCTGTGGATGCCCAACCCGTACTACCAGATCACCGCGGTGAAGAAGACGCTCGACCTGGGCGAACTCGACGCCACCGGCGACACCTGGCCCGAGGATTGGTCGTGGTCGACCGAAGGTAAGTAAACCTTCGCCTTGACGCCTCACGGGGCAGGCGCCCGCACCCGCACATGCGGGCGCCTGCCCCCTTACTGTGGAGTTCGCAATGATCCAATTCATCCTCAAACGCCTCGGCCAGGCAGTCGTCGTTGTCTTCCTGGTTACCATCATCACCTTCATCCTCCTCCAGTCTCAGCCGGGCGGCGCAGCCCGAGCGGCACTCGGTAAGGATGCGACCCAAGAACAGCTCGCGGCCTTCGACCACGAAAACGGTTACGACAAGCCCATCCTCGAGCAATACAAAATCTACGTCACCAAAATTGCGCACGGCGACTTCGGCTACTCCTACCAGCACAACCAGTCTGTGAACGACCTACTGGCTGCCCG
>CATYYP010000106.1 GCA_958415245.1 Schaalia odontolytica
GGCCACAAGCAACGCCGCCCACCGGCACACACAGCGGCCGGGGCCTCCGGCGCCCGGAACACCAGCGGCACCACAAGCAACGCAAACGCGCGGCAGCCCGAGAGGGCCGCCGCGCGTTCACGCAGTCAGTGGAACACTCAGCGCAGTCGCTGGGCCACGACCTCGGCGACCTGGACCGCGTTCAGGGCAGCGCCCTTGCGCAGGTTGTCGCCGGAGACGACCAGGACGAGGCCACGGTTGCCGTCGACGGCCTGGTCGTGACGGATGCGGCCCACGAGGACCTCGTCGCGGCCGGCGGCCTCGAGCGGGGTCGGGACGTCGACGACACGCACGCCGGGAGCCTCGGCCAGCAGGGCGCGGGCCTGGTCGGGCGTGATGTCGCCGGCGAACTCGGCGTGGATGGTGAGGGTGTGGCCGGTGTAGACGGGGACGCGCACGCAGGTGCCGGACACGGCAAGGTCCGGGGTGTGCAGGATGCGGCGCGACTCGTTGCGCAGCTTCTGCTCCTCGTCGGTTTCCTCGGAGCCGTCGTCGACGATGGAGCCGGCGAGCGGCACGACGTCGAAGGCGATGGGCGCAACGTACACGCCGGGCTCGGGCAGGGTGACGGCGCGGCCGTCGAGGGCCAGGCCCGCGAGGTCCTGCTTGACGCCGGCCTCGATCTGGCTGGTCAGCTCGGCGACACCAGCGCGGCCCGAGCCGGAGACGGCCTGGTAGGAGGACACGAAGAGGCGCTTGATGCCGCCGGCCGCCTCGACGAGGGGCTTGAGGACGGGCATCGCGGCCATGGTGGTGCAGTTGGGGTTCGCGATGATGCCCTTGGGGCGGTTGTCGACGTCGTCGGGGTTGACCTCGGACACGACGAGCGGGACCTCGGGGTCCTTGCGCCACGCGGAGGAGTTGTCGACGACGACCGCGCCGGCGGCCGCGAACTTGGGGGCGTACTCGCGCGAGGCGGTGGCGCCCGCGGAGAACACGGCAATATCAATGCCCGAGTAGTCGGCCGTCGCGACGTCCTCGACGACGATGTCCTGGCCCTTCCAGGGCAGGGTGGTGCCCGCGGAGCGCGCGGACGAGAAGAATCGAATCGTCTCGACCGGGAAACCCCGCTCCTCCAGCAGGGTGCGCATGACTCGGCCGACCTGGCCAGTGGCGCCGACGACGGCAACATTGAATCCACTCATGGTGTTCTCCTTGTGTTGGTGCGCGCGCCCATACGACGGGGCGAACGCTGGGTGAAATCTATGGGGACGAGGCCGGGGCGCACTCCCGGGAGCACCGGAACCGCGCGGATGAGCGGAGCCCGGCCCGGGCCTCGTCGATGAACGGTCAGCGGCCGGTGCCGCCGTAGACGACGGCCTCGGTTTCGGAGGCGTCGAGGCCGAAGGCGGTGTGGACGGCCTGGACGGCGCGGTCGAGGTCGTCGAGGCGGGTGACGACGGAGATGCGGATCTCGGAGGTGGAGATCAGGTCGATGTTGATGCCGGCGTCGGACAGGGCGCTGAAGAGGCGCGCGGAGACGCCGGGGTTGGTGCGCATGCCGACGCCGACGAGGCTGAGCTTGCCGATGTTGGGGTTGTAGCGCAGCTCGTTGAAGCCGATCTCGTCGCGGTGGGCCTCGAGGGCATCGAGGGCCTTCTGCGCGTCGCCTTCGGGCAGGGTGAAGGTGATGTTGGCCTTCGTGGGGTCGGAGATCGGCAGGTTCTGGACGATCATGTCGATGTTGGCGCCGACCTCGGCGACGACGGCGAAGACGCGGGCGGCGACGCCGGGGCTGTTCGGCACGTCGGTGACGGTGATCTTGTCCTGGGAGCGGTCGTGAGCGATACCGGAGATGACGGGCTTTTCCATGGCGTTTTCCTCGGGAGAATTCAGGGCTGCGTCGGGCACGAGGCCCTTGAGTTCAGGGTTTGCGGGGGAGTCGGAGATCCAGGTGCCGTTCTTTTCGGAGAACGAGGAGCGCACGTGCAGGGGGACCCCGTAGCGGCGCGCGAATTCGACGGCGCGCAGGTGGAGGATCTTGGCGCCGTGCGCGGCCATTTCCAGGGTTTCTTCCTGGGTGAGGGTGCGCAGGCGGTGGGCCTTGGGGACGATGCGCGGGTCGGCGGAGAAGAGGCCGTCGACGTCGGTGTAGATTTCGCAGACGTCGGCGTGCAGGGCTGCGGCGAGGGCGACGGCGGTCGTGTCGGAGCCTCCGCGGCCCAGCGTGGTCACGTCGTCATCCTTGGAGATGCCCTGGAAGCCGGCGACGATGGCGACCTGGCCGTCCTTGATGGCGCGGGCGACGCGCTCGGGGACCATGCCGACGATTTGGGCGGCTCCGAAGCGGCTGTCGGTCTGGATGCCGGCCTGCGCGCCGGTGTAGGCGCGGGCTTCGACGCCGAGTTCGTTAACGGCCATCGCGAGGAGGGCCATCGAGATGCGCTCGCCTGCCGACAGGAGGATGTCCATTTCGCGCTCGGGCGGGGTGTCCGTGAGGGCTGCGGCCGAGTCGAGCAGGTCGTCGGTCGTGTCGCCCATCGCCGATACGACGACAACGACGCGGTGTCCCGCGTTGTGCGTGTCCACGATGCGCTGGGCGACGCGCTTCATGGCTTCGGTGTCGGCGACGGAAGAACCGCCGTACTTTTGCACGATCAGTGCCACTAGAGCCTCATTTCTATCTGTACGTGCCGATTCGCACGCCTTCGGGTGGCGCACGCCACCACAACAATCCTACGGCCCGCCAGGCATCGCGCCGCGAAAGACCGGCATGTGGGCGCAGGTGACATGGGACGCGCCGGGGCGACCCAGGCCACACAGCCCTCGAATGCCCGGAATTGCAACGATCCTGATCAGCGCACGAAAGCTTCGTCCGCGCAGGCGTGCTCAGGCGGCGGGAAATGTCACGTCGATGACGGTGCCCTTCTCAGAGTCAACCAGCCGCACGGACCCACCCATCGCGCGGGCGAGCGACTCGACGATCGACATTCCCAGGCCCGAGGAGCCGTGGCCGTCGCGCGTCCGCGAGGAGTCGCCGCGCACGAAACGGTCGAACACGCGGTCGCGGATCTCGGCCGGGATGCCGGGACCGTCGTCCGCGACGCGCAGGGTCACCATGGACGAGGCCGGGGCTCCCTTCGCAGGTTCCGCCCCCTGGGGTGTACGGGTCAGAGAGACGGTCACGCGCGTGCCGGCGGGCGTGTGCACGCGAGCGTTCGCGAGGAGGTTCGTAAGGATCTGGCGCAGGGCCGCCTCGTCGCCGAGGACTTGCGCGTCGACTGCCTCGCCGAGCTCCCACGCATGGTCGGGAGCGACCACGTGAGCGTCTGACAGGGCGTCCAGTATCAGCGGGATAACGTCGACATTCTCCCGTTTGAGGGCGCGGTCTCCGTCCAGGCGCGCCAGCGTCAGCATCTCCTCCACGAGGGATGCCATCCGCGCCCCCTCCGAGGAGATGCGCTCGAGCGCCTGGGTCCGGGACGCCTCGTCAATGTCGCGTCGCGCGAGCTGCGCGTAGCCCTGCACGGAGGCCAGCGGCGTGCGCAGCTCGTGCGAGGCGTCGGCGACAAACTGGCGCAGCTTAGCCTCGCTGCGGGCGCGGCGCTCCATGCCGTCTTCAACCGCGTCGATCATCGAGTTCAGGGCCCCCGCGACGTCGGCTACCTCGACGGGGCCGGAGGTGGCCTCCTCGCCGACGCGGGTCAGCTCCTCGGCGTCGTCAGCCAAATCGCGTCTCGCGATGTCAGCGGCTGCCGCACGAACCACGCCGAGCGGGCGCAGCTCGCGGCGCACCCACGCGCGGCCGGCGAAGCCCGCCGCGATGGCGACGACGAGGGACAAACCAACCTCGACCACCACAAGCATCAGGACCACATCATCAACGCTGTCCATCTGCACGCCGACAAGGACCGTCTTGCCGTCGACGACCTGGGAGGTCGCCCGGAACGTGCCCAGCTCTTTGAGGCGCACGGTATGCGGGGCACCATCGGTGGGCACATGCGCCAGGATGTCCAACGCGGGCTCATTCAAGTAGGTCACCGAGAAGTTCGAGACGACCGCACCGGCCGCCTGCCCATCCTCGCTCACGTACTGGAGTGTGCCCTCGGCGATGCCGGAACCGCCAAACCCGGGCCCCGTGGGGCCGCCGGGGACAACAGGTCCACCGGGACGAGGCGCACGCCCACCCGACTGCGGGACCGCTCGGGCACCAGCATCATCAGAATCGTCGTCGTCGGAATTACCATCCGCATCGACCTCATCGTCCGGCGCGTCCTCAACATCCAGATGCTCACCCGCACGCTCGGAGAGACGGTGGAGCTCAGAGTCCATGTTGCCGAGCATCCAGGAGCGCATCACCAGGGTGGACGCGGCGACCATGACGATGAGCGCGAGCGCGACGCACGCAGCCAGAGCACGCGAGAGACGCCCGGCGAGGGAACGCCGTCGCGTCACTGGGGCTCCCGCATGATGTAGCCGGCGCCGCGCACCGTGCGAATAAGGGCCGGTCGATCCGCGTCGATCTTCTTACGCAGGTACGAAATGTACAGCTCGACAACATTCACCTGGCCCCCGAAGTCGTAGCTCCACACGGCGTCCAAAATCTTCTGCTTGGACAGCACGATTCCAACGTTTTCCATGAGATACCGGAGCAATTCGAACTCAGTGTTCGTTAACGTGATTTCTTCCCCGCCACGGCGCACATCGTGCGAGCCCACATCGAGGGTCAGATCGGCGACCTGCAGGACCGTCGAGGCCGCCTGCTGAGTGCGCCCAGCCCGGCGCAGCAGCGCCTCCACACGAGCCGCCACCTCGTCCAGATCGAAAGGCTTCGTTACGTAATCGTCCGCGCCCGCGCGCAAGCCCTGCACTCGATCCGCGACCGCGTCGCGCGCGGTGAGGAACAAGACCGGCAGCTCCGGATCGCGAGCGCGCAGGCGCTCCAGCGTCTCCAGGCCATCCATGCGCGGCATCTGCACGTCGAGGATCACGACATCCGGGTGGAAGCTCGTCGCCTTCGCCAGCGCGTCCAGCCCGTCCTTCGCCGTGGCCGTCTCCCAGCCCTCGTGGCGCAAGGCCTGCGAGAGCAGGTCCGCCAGCATCGCCTCGTCGTCAACAACCAGCACTCGGGGCGCGCCTGAGCTCGCCTGGGTCGCCATCATGGCCTCCTCGTCTGTCGCAGCGTGGTCCCTACGATTGTGTCACACGTGCGTCACCGACAGCGCGAGGCAGCCACGGCCTCGTCGATAAGAACCTAAAGGCGTCGGCGCCCCTCGAGCGCGCGGCCCAGTGTCACCGAGTCCGCGTACTCCAGGTCGCCGCCCATGGGCAGGCCCATCGCCAGGCGCGAGGTCTCGACACCCATCGTGGAGAGCATGCGCGCGAGGTAGGCGGCCGTCGCCTCGCCTTCGACGTTCGGGTTGGTCGCCAGGATGACCTCAGTGACCGTCCCGTCGGCCAGGCGGCTCATGAGCGACGCGATGTTCAGCTGGTCGGGCCCGACCCCGTGAATCGGATCGATGACACCGCCGAGGACGTGGTAGCGGCCGCGGAATACGCGCGCGCCCTCGATCGCCTGGATGTCCTTGGGCTCCTGGACGACGCAGATCGCGCTGGGGTCGCGGCGCACGTCGCGACAGATCGAGCACTCGTCCTCTTCCGTGAGGTTGCCGCAGATGTCGCAGTGACGCACGCGCCCGCGCACGGCGTTGATCGCGTCGACGAGGCGCGCGACGTCCTCGGGCTCCGCGTCCAGGACGTGCATGGCCATGCGCTGCGCGGACTTCGGGCCGATGCCCGGCAGCTGCCCGAACTGATCGATGAGGTCGGCCAGGGCGCCGTCGTACATGTCAGTATCCTCCCTCGGTCATCTTCTCTTCGATGACGCGTCCGCCGAGGATCTCCAGGACCGCTGCCAGGCCGATCGTCTGCGAGTTTTCGATATTTTCGTCGTCGATGCTGGCGCTGTCGTCATCGGCCGCGTGGGTGCGGGTCGAGACGGTGGCGGCCTCGCGTTGGGCCTTCTCGCGCAGGGCGGCCTCGGCGGCGGCGCGTCCGGTCAGCGGCCCGTCGGACGTGTCTGTGGTGTCACGCTGGGCTTCCGGGGCGCCGAATCCGGGCGCAGGATCCGACGTGGGCGCAGGATCCTGCGTCGGCTCGGGGGCTGCGGCCAGCCAGGCGGGGGCCTGCGCGGGAGTGCTCGGCACCGCACTGATCGGAGTCACGTCGGCGGGCGCGGAGGACTCGGGCGGAGTCCACGAGTCGGCGCCGTCGTCGAAGTTCACGGACGCTCCCCCGGAGATGACGACCGGGTCTCCCCAGCCCGTCGGGGTCGACGGGGTGTGCGCGGCGGGCTCGATGGGCGCGTCATCGAAGACGGGGGACGAGGCCGAGGCTGCCTCGGGCTGCACAGGAAAGTCCGCCGGCTCGTCGGCGGGCTCCGGGTCGCCCGGGTAGCGGAAGACCGTGAAGGAACGCTTGCGCGGAGCCGCGTCAC
>CATYYP010000107.1 GCA_958415245.1 Schaalia odontolytica
CTACCCTCACGGTGGTGGCGTGCGTCACCAGTGGGCGCGAGCGGAGATGGCGTCGGCGAAGTTGCCGAGCGCGCCGGGGGTGGCGCCCAGGTAGAGGTCGGCGTCCACGAGGGAAACCTCCATGACCAGGAAGGAGCCCTTGCCGTCGGGGACCAGGTCCACGCGGTTGAAGAGGAACTGCTCGTCGTGGCCCAGGCGCGAGCGGACGTAGCCGTGCAGGACGCGGCGGATCTCCTCGCCCCACTTCCACGCGACAGAGTCGGCGGCCTCGGCGGTCACCACGGCCTCGTGGATGGCAGCATCACTGACCGACGCGGGGTGCAGGGCGGAGCGCTTCTCGACGGCGTGGGAGACCAGGCCGTTGAAGAAGACGAGCGAGATCTCGCCGTGCAGGTCGATCTCCTCGACATAGCGCTGGATCATGACCGAGCGGCCCTCGCCCAGCAGGCCCTGGACCTGGCGCATGGCGGCCTGGCGCTGGCGGGTGTCGACGGTCGTGTAGCGACCGATGTCGCGCACGCCAGAGGACACGGCGGGCTTGACGACGAACTCGCCGAAGGCCGGGAAGCGCGTGTGGATCTGGTGCTTGGACAGGTTCTGCTCGGGCTCCAGCCAGTTCGTGGGAATCGTGGGCATGCCCAGGGCGGCCAGTTCCTTGAGGTAGTGCTTGTCCGTGTTCCAGTTCAGCACGTCCGCAGAGTTCTGCACGCGACGCAGCTGCTTCGTCCACTCCAGGAACGCCTGGCGGTCGCTCGCGTAGTCGGACACGGAGCGCACGACGACCATGCCGGCCTCGGACCAGTCGACGTCGGGGTCGTTCCATACCTTGATCTGGGGGTCGCACCCGCGCGCCGCCAGCTCGTCGAGCAGACCTTCCTCGCCTTTGAAGAGGTTGGGCATGGACTTGCAGGTCACCAGGGTGACTTTGGGATGGGCCGTCATAGTTATCTTTCTATCGTGGGGATTAGTTGATTAACGAGGCATTGGCCGGGTTCTCAGCGCAGGCCGAGCGGGCGCTGCGCGGCCTCGGTCAGCAATTCGGTCAGCAGATCCGAGTAGGAGACGCCGGCGGCCGCCCACATCTGCGGGTACATCGAGATGGGGGTGAAACCGGGCATCGTGTTGACTTCATTGATGATGACGGTGTCGGTCGCCTCGTCGAGGAAGAAGTCGACGCGCGCCAGGCCCTCACACTCGAGGGCGTCGAAGGCACGCCACGCGGTCTCGCGGATGCGATCGGCATATTCGGGGGCGACGTCGGCCGGGCAGGACAGGCCGACGACGTCGTCCACGTACTTGTGCTCGTAGTCGTAGAACTCGCCCTCGGGGACGACGATCTCGCCCAGGGGCGCGGTGCCGCTGCGCCAGTCGGAGCGCGAGCCGAGGACACCGCACTCGACCTCGCGGCCGGAGATGGAGGCCTCGACGATGATGCGCGGGTCGTGGTTCGCGGCCTCCTTGATGGCCACGGGCAGGTCCTCGCGGCAGGTGACGCGCGAGATGCCGACCGAGGAGCCGGCGCGGCAGGGCTTGACGAAGACGGGGAAGCCCAGGCGCTCGATGCGGTCCATGCAGGCGGTGGCGTCGGCGTCCCACTGGCGGGCGGTGACCAGCTCCCACTGGCCCACGTCGATGCCGGCAGCAGCCAGGACGGTCTTGGTGAGGTGCTTGTCCATGGACACGGCGGAGGAGGTCACGCCGCAGCCCACGTAGCGCACCCCGGCCATCTCGAAGAGGCCCTGGATGGTGCCATCCTCGCCGTAGGGGCCGTGCAGAAGCGGGAACACGATGTCCACGTGGCCCAGGTCCTCCACGCCGACGACGCGCGAGTCCGGGGCGTCCGGGTCGCCCTCGTAGGTGAGTTCGACGAGGTTTCCCTCGCCCGGGGTGAGCGCGACGCGAGTCGATCCGGCGGTGACGGACTGGCCCTTCCCGTCCTTGAATTCCAACGCCGACGGGTCATCGGCGACGCGCACCCACTGGCCGTCGCGCGTGATACCCAGCGGGATCACGTCCCACTTGGTGCGGTCGATAGCGGTCAGGATACCGGCGGCCGTCGAGCACGAGATCTCATGCTCGGAGGAGCGTCCACCGAAGACGATGAGGACGCGAGGACGAGAAATTGCAGTCATGGGTCCAAGACTACCGCGCGGGAGGCTTTTCACGCCCGCGTGCGCGGCGTTTAGACCAGCTCGATCTTCCAGCCGTCCATCTTCTGCGGGCGTGCGAGCAGCATGCGGCCCATGTCCTCGATGCTGGCGCGTCCCTCGACGACCTCGACGACAGCGCCCGTAATCGGCATGTCGACGCCGACGGACGCGGCGACCTGGAGGATCGGCGAGGCAGACGCAACGCCCTCGACGACGCCCGGGGACAGGGCCAGGGCCTCGGCCAGTCCCATGCCGGAGCCCAGGCGGTGGCCGAGGGAGAAGTTGCGCGACAGGCGCGAGGAACAGGTGGCGACAAGGTCGCCGATGCCGGACAGGCCCGCGAAGGTCGCAGGATCGGCGCCAAGCGCGGTGCCCAGGCGCGTCATTTCCGCCAGGCCGCGCGTGATGAGGGTCGAGCGCGTGTTGATGCCCAGCCCCATGCCCTCGGCCGCACCGATGGCGACCGCGATGACGTTCTTGGTCGCACCCGCCATCTCCGTGCCCACGACGTCGGTGGACACGTAGGGACGGAAGTAGGAATTGTGGCAGGCCTTCGCGATCTCCTTGGCCAGCTCCACGTCGGTTGCAGCCACGACCGTGGCCGTGGGCTGGCGCTCCGCGATCTCACGCGAGAGGTTCGGCCCGGACAGGACGGCGATGCGACTACTCGGCACGCCCGAGGCCTCGGCGATGATCTCGTCGACGCGCTTGAGCGAGCCAAGCTCCAGGCCCTTGGCCAGGGACAGCAGGGCGACGTCGGGGGCGAAGGACTCGCGCGCGGCGCTCAGGGTGGCGCGCACGGCCTTGACGGGCACGGCGACGACGACGAGCTCGCGACCGGCGACGGCCTCGGCAATGTCCGTGGTCGCGCTGATGCGCTCAGAGAGGGCAATCCCCGGCAGGTACGTCGGGTTCTCTCCCCCGTTGATGAACGCAATCGTGTCGGCGTTACGCCCCCACATCGTCACACTCACGCCCGCGTCGGCGAGGACCTGCGCGAACGTCGTTCCCCACGCGCCCGTTCCCAGGACCGCTGCTGTTGTCATACTCATCGAGACCTCCCTGTCGAGGCCATTCTACTAGGATTGAAACAACCGACCCGCACCAGGAGGAACTGTGTCTCACCGTCGAGTCCTCGCCGCGAGCGCGACCGCTTCCCTACTCGTGTTGGGTGCGTGCACGCCCAAAGCCCCAACGGACGCGTCTCAGTCAGCCGCGGCCACGCCGAGCGGCTCCTCCCCCACGGCGTCTGCGACCGCGAGCGCGGCGCCGGAGACCACGCCGACGCCCGAGGCGGGTCTGGACGCAACCAAGCCGATCAACGCGGACAACTGGATGTCGAGCGTGGAGGGGTTGCCGCCGGTGCGCTCGGATGACCCGGCGAAGGCGCTGGCGCTGACGGGAATTCGCGCGGCCACGCACGAAGGTTTCACGCGGGTCGTGCTCGGGTTTTCGGGCGAGGGCACGCCGGGGGTGTGGCGTGCGGCTTGGACGGATGAGGCTGTGGAACAGGGTCGAGGCCTGCCCATCCAGGTCGAAGGCGAGGCTGTCTTGGATCTGGTCATCGACGGCACACCGATGACGGCGTCCGAGACCCCCTACCCGGGCGGGACGCACACGCGCGTTGGCGACCTGGACGTCGTCTCGGATGGCACCTTCGAGGACAACACGCACGTCGTCATCGGGTCACCGACCACGCGCCAATTCCAGATCGGATTCTTGTCCGACCCGGTGCGCATGGTCATCGATATCCGCGATTAGCCCTTCTTGCGGGCCTTCTTCGCCTTCTTGGCCTTCTTCGCGAGCTCTTCTTCCCACCAGGGGCCGGCCTGCGTCGTGGGGTCCCACACCTGCTCGGGGACGGGCAGTCCGCGCAGCTTACCCACGCCCGCGCGCACGGCGTCGCTAATGCGCTTGGTCGCCTCGTTGACGGCCTCGTGGTCCTCCGAGCCTGCGGGGCTCATAAGGTCGGAGAGGTCGACGGGCTCGCCGAAGTGGTAGGCGACGCGTCGGCCCGGGCGCATGTCGATGCCCTTGGCGTTGTAGGGGGCCATGATGTCCTGCGGTCCCCACTGCGACACGGGAATGACGGGCACGCCCGTGTCAAGGGCCAGGCGGGCGGCACCCGATTTGAATTCCATCGGCCACTGGTCGGGGTCACGCGTGAGAGTGCCCTCCGGGAAGATGCCGACGACCTCGCCGGCTTTCAGGGCCTCGCGGGTGGGTGCCAGGACGGCCGAGGGGTTGGAGTCGCGGTTGACGGGGATCAGCCCCATGCCCCTGATAATCCAGCCGAACACCGGCACGGAGAACATCGACTTCTTCGCCAGGAAGCGCACGGCGGTGTCGCGCTTCATGAAGTACCAGCACAGGCACAGCGGGTCGACGTTGGACAGGTGGTTGGGCACCAGGAGGAAGCCGCCCTCGGCGGGCAGGTTCTCTTCGCCCGTCACGGTGAACTTGATCCAGGGCGTCATGATGGGCGTCAGGACGCCCTTGGCGAAGGTATAAAAGCCGGAGACAGCACTCATGGCTTCATTCTACGGGGACCGCTCCCCCATTGCTCTGGCCCACACGGACCTCACACCAGGACGGACACGACCCCGGGGGCGACATCGACGGTGAAGGGGATCGAGGCGATGCGGTCACCGTCCGCCATAGCGATCATGCCTGCGGGGGCGGCGAAGGAAACGACGCGGGCGCTTTCCACCTCGATGGCCGGGTGCGCCTTCGCGCGGCCGGCGACGACGCGGGCGAGCACGGGGAGGGCTCGAGACAGTGACAGGGGGCCGACGTGGCACACCTCGAGGATGCCGTCGCTCATGTCCGAGGATTCCACCAGGGTGATGCCACCGCCGAAACGACCGGAGTTGGACACCGACGCGATCCACCCGCTCATGTTGCGCTCGACGCCGTCCACGGTCGCCACGATCTCGGTGGGTTCGTGCGAGGCCAGAGCCGCGAAGGCGCCGTAGCCGTAGGCCAGCGGACCCGAGGTGAGAGAGGATTCGTTCGCGAGGATATTCGCGCGCGCATCCAGGCCGATCGAGACGATGCCGAGAGCCAGGCGCACGCCATCGCGAGAGCGTACCCACATGCCGTCCAAGGGACGCACCCGGGAGGCCAGCCAGTCCGAGGAGTCGGTCCCGGCCTCGTCGGAAGAAAAGCCCAGCGGAGCTAGGGAACGCGCGCGCACCAGCGGGTCAGTGCCGATCCCCAGCGCGCGACACAGGTCGTTGCCGCGACCGCCCGGCATGGGAACGAAGATCGCGTCGGACTCGTGACACCCGCGCGCCACCGCGCCCAGGTACCCGTCCCCGCCCAGAGCCGCGACGAAGGATCCGGACGCGACCTCGCCGGCGATCGCCGCCGGGTCGTCGCCGGGCGTCGTCAGGCGAACCGCGACCTCCCAGCCGCCGCCGCGCAGGATACGCACGATGCGCGGACCCAGGCGCACGCTGCGCCCGCCCGCCGACATCGACGAGACGAGCAACAAAATGCTGCGGCGCACGCCCGATGCGGCCATGATCTCAGGCGTCCAGGTAGCGCACGCGAGCGTCCAGCTGGTGGAGCTTGCGCGTGAAGTGCTCGTAGCCGCGCGAAATCACGTCGATGCCCGAGACGGTGGACGTGCCCGACGCGGCCAGGGCCGCGATCAGGTGGGAGAAGCCGCCGCGCAGGTCCGGAACCTCGATATCCGCGCTGTGCAGCGGGGTCGGGCCCGAGATAACGGCCGAGTGGTAGTAGTTCTTCTGGCCAAAACGTCAAGGTGTTCCACCCAAGCACTCGCGATACACCTGGATATTTGCGCCCATCTGACGCAGTGCTGAGGTAAAACCAAAACGGTTTTCGTACACCGTCTCGTGGACGATTGATAGTCCTTCTGCCTGGGTGAGGGCGACAACGAGGGGCTGCTGCCAGTCCGTCATGAAGCCCGGGTGCACGGCCGTCTCCAGGGCGATCGAGTGCAGCGGCTCGCCCGGATGGTAAAAGCGGATGCCGTCGGCGTCGATATCGAAGGCGCCACCCACCTTGCGGAAGGTGTTGAGGAACGTCGTCATGTCGGGCTGGTGAGCGCCGCGCACGTAGATGTCGCCGCGGGTGGCCAGGGCGGCCGCGGCCCACGAGGCGGCCTCGATGCGGTCCGGCAGAGCCGTGTGGCGGTAGCCGCTGAGCTTGGCGACACCCTCGATGCGGATCGTGCGGTCCGTGTCCACCGAGATGATCGCGCCCATCTTCTGCAGGACGTTAATGAGGTCGAGGATCTCCGGCTCGATGGCCGCGCCCTTCAGGGTCGTGATGCCCTCGT
>CATYYP010000108.1 GCA_958415245.1 Schaalia odontolytica
ACGCAAGGAGGTTGGCTGCACCCACCTGGGTACGCAGGACGAGCTGATTTCCCACCTTCACGGAGGTAACAAGGAGAAGCTGGCACCAGCGCGCCAGACGGACGTTAGCAGCTTCAGCGTCGTGGGTAAGACCGCCGTCATGGTCCGGCACCGTGTAGATGAGCGCACCGGACGCGTCACGGATTTTCGTTGCACGCAGATCCATCAGATCGCGAGAGAGGGTCGTCTGGGTGACATCAATCCCCCGCTCGGCCAGGCGAGCGCGCAGTCCCTCCTGGCTACCGATCGACTCGGACGCCAGAAGATCGCGGATCATCTCATGACGCGCACTCTTGGTGCTCGGAAACGCGGGTGTTGCACTCATATGCATGATTATACACATGAATGCATATAAATAAGCAAGCGGGCGAGGGATGTCCCTCACCCGCTTGCTATCACGACTCTCAGGCCTTCAACGCATCCGCGATATCGTCGGCCCACGCCTCGATCGCGTCCCAGTCGCGGAAGTCGCCCTCAACGACACCGGCGAGGCGCGCAACCGAGCGCTCGCGCAGCGACAGAAGCTCCGGCTTGTAGCGACCCGGGAACGTGCGCAGCTCGCGGCAGTTGACGTGGGTGAGCAGCGGGCCGACACGATTTCCATCCTGCTCCGTGTGCTTCGGCACGCCATTCATGCCAACGGAGAAGGCCCACACCGGCTTGTCGCGCAGATCATCCTTGAAGCGCTCCATGAAGTCGTGCGCCTCGGGCATCCACTGGAGAATGTAGACGGCAGAGCCGACAACCACGGCGTCGTATGGTTCGACCGTGGTCACGTCAGCGGGCGCGATACGATCGACGGTAAAGCCCGCCGCCTCGAGGCGCTTCGCGATGGCGTCGGCGACCTCATCCGTCGCCCCGTGCTTTGATGATGCAGTAACAAGGATGTGCATGTATCCATCGTAAAGCGAAGACCGGTCTAACCGATGGGCACAACGCCCCAAATGAGTGGGGTGCCACACCGCGGATTCGACCGGCCTATCGCTTTGCGGACTTTAGGCGCGCAACGACGCCCCCAGGACCTTGGATGCCTTCGCGACGACCTGTTCGCGCACCTGCGAGGATTCCTTCGCAGTCAGCGTGTGGTCGGCCGCGCGCAGGCGCAGTGCAAAGGCGAGAGAGCGGTAGCCCTCGGGAACCTGATCGCCCTCGTAGATGTCGAAGAGCGTCACGGACTCGGCAAGCTGGCCGGCCCCCTGACGCACAATCTGCTCGACGCGCGAGGCCGGAATGTCGGACGGCACAACCAGAGCGATGTCCTCCTTGGCCAGGGGGAACGTCGAGACACCCTTGACCTGGATCGGCTGTTCGCTCATCTGAGAGATCAGCGCGTCCATGTCGATCTCGAATGCGCACGAACGGGCCGGCAGGCCGAAGGCGCGGCACGCGGCGGGCGACAGCTCGCCAGCAAGAGCGACATCGACGAGGTCACGGCCAGCACGCACGAAGACGCGCGCGACGCGGCCGGGGTGGAACGGTGCAACCGCAGCGGGATCCGTCGCCGGAGCAGGCATCGGGGCACCCTTGTGCGCGGGCACCTCATCCATCCAGGCACGGGTCACTTCAACGCGGACGCCGAGACCCGACGCCACGCGACGCACGTACTCGAGGGCGTCGGCCCAGTCGTAAGCGCGGGCGTTCGCCAGGACACCGACCGGAACAGCCTGGCCGGTGAGAACACCGCCAATGTGCCAGGGCTGAGCAGGGATACCGGCCTCGAGGGCCGCGATCACCTCGTCGGAGGGACGCTCCTCGGCGCTGGGCAGGTCCGCCGGGACGGTACCCGCGGGACGGGCAACCTTCGCGACCTCGAAGATCGCGACGTCTGCGTTGGAGCGCGACACGTTACGGCCGGCGACGTCGAGAAGGGTATCGAGCACCGTGGTGCGCAGCCAGGGGGCGTCATCCGCCATCGGGTTACGCAGGCGCAGCGCCTCGCGACGCGGATCGTCGGCGGGGATACCCTGACGGTCCCAGGTGTCGGACACGAACGGGTAGGACTCGACCTCGACCAGTCCCCCATCAGCCAGCGCAGCGGCGGCCAGACGACGAGCCTTCTGCGCTGTCGTCAGGCCATGGCCTGCCGGTGCGGTCGGCATGACCACGGGAATGTTGTCGTAGCCGTCGAGGCGTGCGACTTCCTCGACCAGATCAGCCGGCAGCGTGAGATCGGGACGCCACGAAGGAGCCGTCACCGTGAACGCGCCATTGTCGGGGCCTTCGACGACGCAGCCGACCGTGCGCAACAGTTCGGCGATGCGCTCGGGGGCGTGGGCCACGCCGGTCAGGCGCTCCACCTCACCGACGGGCAGCGAAATGACGACAGCCTCGCCGCGCTGATCCACGTCGGTGACGCCGGCATCGACGGTGCCTCCGCCGTATTCGAGGAGAAGCTCGACCGCACGCTGGGCAGCAACCGCGGGAAGCTGCGGGTCCGTGCCGCGCTCGAAGCGCTTCGCGGCCTCCGAGTGCAGCTTGTGGCGGCGCGAGCTACGGGCGACCGACACAGAATCGAAGTGAGCGGCCTCAAACAGCACGTCGGTCGTCCCCTCCCCGACCTCGGAGTAAGCGCCACCCATGACACCGGCGATACCGATGATGCGCGACCCTTCGCCCTCGGGAGAGTCGGTGATGAGCAGATCCTGCGGGTCAAGCTCACGCTTTTCCTCGTCGAGGGTCACCAGTGTCTCGCCCGCGCGGGCACGGCGCACGACGATCGGGGCGGCCAGGTCGCCCAGGTCGTAGGCGTGCATCGGCTGACCGAGGTCGAGCATGACGTAGTTCGTGATGTCGACGGCCAAAGACAGCGAGCGCATGCCCGCGGCCTCGAGACGCTCGACCATCCAGCGCGGAGTCGGAGCGTTGGGGTTCGTGCCGCGCACGATACGCGCAACGAAACGGTCCACGCCGACGCGGCCACGGATCGGGGCGTCGTCGGAGAATACGACCGGGAAACCGTCGGAGTTCGCCGTCGGCGGCTCGGCTGCGATCACGCCGGGCAGTCCCGGATCGCGGAACGCGGCGCCCGTCGAGTGCGAGTACTCGCGAGCGATACCACGCATCGAGAAGCAGTAGCCGCGGTCCGGGGTCACGTTAATCTCGAGGACCTCTTCACCCAGCCCCAGCCAGGAGACAATGTCCGTACCGACGGCAGGAATCTCGCGGTCAGGGAAGTACTTCGGCAGCACGATAATGCCGTCGTGGTCCTCCCCCAGTCCGAGTTCGCGCGCGGAGCAGATCATGCCGTCAGAGACGTGACCGTAGGTCTTGCGCGCGGCGATCTGGAAGTCGCCGGGCAAGATAGCGCCCGGCAGGGACACGACAACGAGGTCATCGACGTCGAAGTTGTGCGCACCGCAGATGATGCCGCGGCTCGGCAGATCCGAGGGCTCTTTACCGGTACCGGGAGCATCGTTGTGCTCGCCGACATCCACGCGGCAGTAGTTCACGATCTTGCCGTTCGAGGCGGTCTCCTCCACGCGGGTGAGGACGCGACCCACCACGAGCGGGCCGGTGACTCGCGCCGGGTGAATCTCTTCCTCTTCAAGGCCGACCTTCACGAGGGCGGCGGCAAGCGCCTCGGCGTCCGTGCCCTCGGGGACGTCAACGTGGTCGGACAGCCAGCTCAGCGGAACCATAGGCATGTCAGTTACCCCTTCCATTCACTCCGAACTGCTGGGAGAAACGAACGTCTCCCTCAACGATGTCATGCATGTCGGCGATGCCGTGACGCAGCATCAGCGTACGCTCGATACCCATGCCGAACGCGAAGCCCGAGTAAACCTCGGGGTCGACGCCGTTGGCACGCAGCACGTTCGGGTTGACCATGCCGCAGCCGCCCCACTCGATCCAGCCGGGGCCGCCCTTCTTCTGCGGGAACCACAGATCCATCTCGGCGCTGGGCTCCGTGAACGGGAAGTAGGAGGGACGCAGACGGGTCTTCGCCTCGGGGCCGAACATGGCCTTGGCAAAGTGGTCGAGAACGCCCTTCAGGTGAGCCATCGTCAGGCCCTTATCGACGGCGAGGCCCTCCACCTGGTGGAACACCGGCGTGTGGGTCGCGTCGAGTGCATCGGAGCGGAAGACCTTGCCGGGGCATGCCACGTAGAGTGGCACGCCGCGCGAGAGCATCGCGTGCGACTGGACCGGAGATGTGTGCGTGCGCATCACCAGGTGTGCGCCATCCTCGGTCTCGGCGCCCACACTACGGCCGTCAATGTAGAGCGTGTCCTGCATCTGGCGAGCGGGGTGATCGATGTCGAAGTTCAGGGAGTCGAAGTTGAACCACTCGTGCTCAATCTCCGGCCCCTCGGCAATATCCCAGCCCATCGCCACGAAGAAATCCGCAACCTCTTCCATCAGGGTCTCAAGAGGATGACGAGCACCCGCCGGGCGACGCGTGGTCGGCAGCGTCACGTCGACGGACTCCTCGACCAGCATACGAGCCTCATGCTCAGCAGCAAGAACGGCCTTGCGCTCCTCGAGCGCTTCGGTCAGCGCCTTGCGCGCCTGTCCGAGGTTCTTACCGGCGAGACCGCGCTGCGCGGGTTCCAGCGAGCCGATCGTACGATTCGCGGTCACGAGCGGAGCCTGATCGCCAAGGATCGCGGCTCGAACGGCCTTCAGGGCATCGAGCGAATCCGCAGCTTCGATATCGGCGAGGCCGGCCTCGCGAACGGCGTTGACGGCTGCCTCGTCAAGAGGATCAAGGTCAGGGGCATTGCCAGCCATGTCCTGCTTCCTTCTTCTTTCCATCTGGGGTCATTACTGCGCGCATCACGCGCACCGCCCACCATCCTACCCGTTCGCCTATCCTCACAGCTCACCGGATCCACGGGCGCGCTACCCTGTAAGACGTGAATGCGCTCTCGCGCTCCATTAGCTCACCGAAGGATTTCCGTGTCCCACATCACGCAACCGGAGGGCGGGGCCCCGGCCTCGTCGCAGACGCCAACCCTCTTTTCCGCTCAGCGCGTGCGCATCCAGCACATCGCGCGTGCCAAGGCCGAAGGCATTCCCCTCACGAGGCTCACCGCCTACGACACTCTCACCGCTCCCATTCTCGAGGCTGCGGGCGTGGACATGCTGCTCGTCGGTGATTCGCTCGGCAACGTGATTCTTGGCCATAGCTCGACGTTGCCTGTCACCCTGGAGGATATGGAGCGCGCCACCGCCGCCGTTGCTCGTTCGACCTCGCGCGCCATGATCGTGGCGGACCTGCCTTTTGGTACGTACGAGGACACGCTTGAGCATGCTTTTGCCTCCGCAACGCGCCTCATGAAGGCCGGGGCACACGCAGTGAAGCTAGAGGGCGGGCAGAGCCGCGCCCATATCATTGCAGGCCTCGTCTCGGCTGGTATCCCCGTGTGCGCACACCTGGGCTACACGCCCCAGTCCGAAAACACCCTGGGTGGCCCCCGCATGCAGGGCCGTGGAGCCGGCGCCGATGCGCTTCGCCGAGACGCCGAGGCCATCGAGAAGGCCGGCGCCTTCGCCGTCGTCTTCGAGATGGTACCCGCATCGATTGCCACCGAATTGACCCAGAGCCTGAGTATCCCGACCATCGGTATCGGCGCAGGTCCGAATACCGACGGCCAGGTGCTCGTCTGGTCCGACATGGCCGGATACTCCGACTGGACGCCGTCGTTCGTTCGCAAGTTCGGCCAGCTCGGAGCAGCCCTGCGTGAGGCCGCCACCGACTACGTGGAGGCCGTGCGCGAGCGTTCCTTCCCCGGACCCGACAACTACAAGAACGACTGACGCCACCCGATCGCAGGAGGAACACCCCCATGGAAGCATCCGCACTCGCTCGCCGCGCCCCGCTGGGCACTTTGAAGCCGGGACGCGTCTCACCGATGCGCGCGGTCCCCGAGCACATCGAGCGCCCCGAATACATGTTCCACGACGGCCCCGAGCGCGTCACCGCCTCGGAGATCAAGAGCCCCGAGACCATCGCGAAGATCCGCGAGGCCGGTCGTATCGCCGCTGGGGCCATCGAGGCCGTCGGCGCAGCCATCGCCCCTGGCGTCACCACCGAGGAACTCGACCGCATCGGCCACGAGTTCCTCATCGCACACGACGCCTACCCCTCGTGTCTGGGCTACATGGGCTTCCCAAAGTCCATCTGCACCTCCATCAATGAGGTTATCTGCCACGGCATTCCCGACGACCGTCCGCTCGAAGACGGCGACATCATCAACATCGACATCACCGCCTACAAGGACGGCGTGCATGGCGACACCTGCGCGATGTTCGAGGTGGGCACTGTCGACGAAGAATCCCATCTGCTCATCGAGCGTACGAAGAACGCGATGATGCGCGGCATCAAGGCCGTCGGCCCGGGTCGCGAAATCAACGTGATCGGTCGCGTCATCGAGGCCTACGCGAAGCGCTTCGACTACGGCGTGGTGCGCGAC
>CATYYP010000109.1 GCA_958415245.1 Schaalia odontolytica
ACTATCACGTCATCGCCCATGAGGCGCAGGTTCGAGGCCGTGATGCGCTTGGAGTTGCCACCACCCAAGTAGAGGCGGTCCCACATGTACATGGGGCGCAGGCCATCCACGACACGACGGACGCGGCGCGACCAGTGCACGTCGCCCAGGCGCAGGCGCTCGTGCTCGCCGATGTAGTCGTCGTATGTCAGGCCCCAGCGAACCGGCCCCTGAGAGACCTCGACATGGGGCGCCAGCTGGCCACCGTCAAACACCGCGTTACCGAGGCCCGTGCCCAGGGTGATGATCATTTCGAGACCGCGGCCCGTGATAGCGCCAGCGCCGGCGACTTCTGCGTCGTTCAGAACCTTTGTGGGCAGGCCGAGGGCCTCCTCAATCGCCCGGCCCATGTCAAAGTGGTCCCACCGCTCGACCAGCTCGGGCAACACGCGCGAGCGCGGCCCGTCGCGGGTGATGTAATGAGGGGTCGCGATGACGACGCCGTGGCGGATCATTCCCGGCATACCCATCGTCACTCGCGTCGCAGTGGGAAGCTCACGCGCGAGGCCGATAACGGTTTCGACGAGGAGCTCGGGAGGTAGGGGGTACGGAGTCGGCACCCTGCGCGGCGGGGCCATCATCGTGCCGCGCTCATCCACGACGGAACCCTTAATGCCACCGCCGCCGCAGTCAATCGCCAACGTCATCTCACGAGTCATGGCTTCAGGCTACCGGATACGGCAAGGGCCGGACACTCCGTGCGGAATGTCCGGCCCAATGCTCGAGTAGATCAGTGACTCACGGTCACTTCTCGTCGGCGACCTGCTCGGCGGCGTCAGCAGCCTTGCCGGCCTCGGCGGCAACTTCCTCGGCCTCGTTGGCCGTGGCGAGATCGCCTTCCTCGCGAGCCTCTTCGGCGCGCTCGGCGGCAGCCTCGGCGGCCTTCTCGGCCTCTTCGGCGACGGCCTTGGCGGCGGTCTTCTCGGCAGCCTTCACGACGGCCTTCTTCTCGACCTTCTCCATGACGAGCTCAATGCGCATCAGGGGAGCGTTGTCGCCCTTACGGTTGCCGACGCGGATGAGGCGGGTGTAGCCGCCGGCGCGCTCGGAATCCATCGCGGGAACGAGCTCCTCGAAGAGGATCGCGACGATGCCCTTGTTGGGGATCTTCTTCATGACCGTGCGGCGGGCGTGCTGGTCGCCACGCTTGGCCTTGGTGATGAGCTTCTCGACGTAGGGGCGCAGGGCCTTAGCCTTGGCCTCGGTCGTCGTGATCGCACGGTGTTCGATGAGCTGAGCTGCCAGGTTCGACAGGATCAGCTTCTGGTGTGCCGGGCTACCGCCCAGACGAGCACCCTTCTTGGGGGTGGGCATGAGTTTCTCCTACGGATTCAATGCGTCCATCGGACGCACGGGGTCAGATGGACTGGTCGTCCGAAAAGATCGCGGCGGACTCCGAGTCGCCGAAGCTCGGCATGACCGAGTCCTTCAGCGTCATACCAAGGGCCGCCAGGGACTCCTTGATCTCTTCGATCGACTTGGTGCCGAAGTTGCGGATGTCGAGCAGGTCGGCCTCCGAGTGAGCAACCAGCTCGCCGACGGTCAGAATGCCGCGGCGACGCAGCGCGTTGTAGGAACGCGACTGCAGGTTCAGGTTCTCGATCGGGAGAGCCAGATCGGCTGCGAGGGTGGCGTCGGTGGTGGACGGACCCACCTCGATGCCTTCCGCTTCCTCGTTCAGTTCACGCATGAGGCCGAACAGCTCCACCAGCGTCTTGCCGGCCGAGGCCAGGGCATCGCGCGGGGTGATCGCCGGCTTGGTCTCCACGTCGATGACGAGGCGATCAAAGTCGGTGCGCTGCTCAACACGAGTTGCCTCAACCTTGTAGGTCACCTTGACAACGGGAGAGTAGATCGAATCGATCGGGATGCGGGAAATTTCAGCCTGGGGATCCTTGTTCTGAGCAGCCGACACGTAGCCGCGGCCACGCTCGACGGTCAGCTCGATCTCCAGCTTGCCCTTCTCGTTGAGGGTGGCAAGGTGCAGATCGGGGTTGTGGATCTCCACGCCGGCGGGAGGCGTGATGTCGCCGGCGAGAACCTCGCCGGGGCCAGCCTTCCGCAGGTACATGACGACAGGCTCGTCGTTCTCGCTGGACAGGACGATCTGCTTGATGTTCAGGATGATCTCAGCGACATCTTCCTTCACACCTTCGATCGTGCGGAACTCGTGGGGGACGCCATCAATACGGATGGACGTCACCGCTGCACCCGGGATCGAGGACAGGAGGGTACGACGCAGGGAGTTACCCAGCGTGTAGCCGAATCCGGGCTCGAGGGGCTCCAGGGTGAAACGGGAGCGCAGGTCGCTGACCTTTTCTTCGGTCAGGATGGGTCGCTCTGCAATGAGCACGTCTATTCCTTTCTGGCCGGTGCCCGCTATATGACACCGGATATGGGAACCTGCTGAAGCAGGCTAAGGGAGTAAGAACCCGAAGGTTCAGACGTGGGGAGGGCAATGCCCTCCCGTCCACAAGTCAGCCGCGGCGGCGCTTCGGCGGGCGGGTGCCGTTGAAGGCCTGAGGCGTGACGTCCTGGATCGAACCGATCTCGAGGCCGGCGGCCTGGAGGGAACGGATCGCGGTCTCACGGCCGGAGCCGGGACCCTTCACGAAAACGTCAACCTTCTTCATGCCGTGCTCCTGGGCGCGACGAGCCGCAGCCTCGGCCGCGAGCTGCGCGGCGAAGGGGGTGGACTTACGCGAACCCTTGAAGCCAACCTGGCCGGAGGACGCCCAGGCGACAACCGCGCCCGTGGGGTCCGTGAGGGAAACGATGGTGTTGTTGAACGTCGACTTGATGTAGGCGTGGCCGTTGGTGACGTTCTTCGAAATCTTGCGACGCGGCTTGCGGGCACCGCCCGAGCGCGAGGTCTTTGCTGCTGCCATTTCTGGTTCAGTTCCTTCTTGTCGCGGAAAGCTACCCCGAGGGGATGCGCTCTCCTAGGCCTTACTTGGCCTTCTTCTTGCCTGCAACGGTGCGCTTGGGGCCCTTGCGGGTACGCGCGTTGGTCTTGGTGCGCTGACCGTGGACCGGCAGGCCACGACGGTGGCGAAGGCCCTGGTACGAACCGATTTCGATCTTGCGACGAATGTCGGCCTGAACCTCACGGCGGAGGTCACCCTCAACCTTGAAGTTTGCCTCAATGTAGTCACGAAGCTTGACGAGTTCCTCTTCCGTCGCGTCCTTCACGCGAGTGTCCGGGCTGACGCCGGTGGCGGCGAGGGTCTCTGCCGCGCGGGTGCGGCCGACTCCGTAGATGTATGTGAGCGCGATCTCGAGCCGCTTCTCGCGGGGGAGGTCGACGCCGGCAATACGTGCCATGGTGATGTTGCTCCAGTTGTTCATCGGAGGTCGTCATCGCTCAGTCCGGGCGAGCAGCCCGGCCTCGGCCTCCGAACCGAGGGTCACCCACGAGTGGGTGCTTAGAGTGATGCTGTGGGGCTTGGTGCCCCGCGGGTCGCAGCGGGTCTCAGCCCTGGCGCTGCTTGTGCCTGGGGTTGTCGCAGATGACCATGACGTTGCCGTGGCGACGAATCACCTTGCACTTGTCACAGATCTTCTTGACACTCGGCTTGACCTTCATGGTTGTTACCTCCACTGCCCGTCGGGCAGTTTGTGTCGGGTCACTTGTAGCGGTAGACGATACGGCCTCGGGAGAGGTCGTAGGGGCTCAGCTCGACGACAACTCGATCCTCGGGCAGGATGCGGATGTAGTGCTGACGCATCTTTCCCGCAATGTGGCCGAGAACCACGTGGCCATTCTTCAGTTCCACACGGAACATCGCGTTAGGCAGGGCCTCAACGACCGTGCCTTCCATCTCAATGACGCCGTCTTTCTTCGCCATATCCTCCGTTTATCCTCTACATGTCTCGGATAGGTTGCGGCGGATGCCGCTAGGCATAGTGCACCGACGAATGCCGGATGCAGATACGCCCAAGGAACTACTCTACGGCATTGACGCCCATCGGCGGTAGTCAGGGTCCCTGTCGGTTCGCTCACGTTTAATGCGTCACATTTCATCGAATCGCCGACAGACATTCGCGTCCCACGCGCCGAGGCCGTGGCAGTGTGCCGCGCTCCACCAGTGAGCAGAGCGCCGGCGGCCCGCAGGGCCTCGCCGTTCACCACACACCACGTGCCACCAGTGTGGAGGGCGCCGGCGGGGCCGCGACCTCGTCAACGAAGGAGTCGGGCCCGGCACCTCAGTGAGGTACCGGGCCCGCAGCCATCCGTCGTGTCAGTCGAGCGACACCGGGGTGACGCCGTAGGGCGCCAGTCCGGCCACTCCCCCGTCGCGCGCCGTCAGGACGGAGACACCGTCCTCCGTGATCGCGATCGAGTGCTCCCAGTGGGCGGCGTCGCGACCGTCGACCGTGCGCACCGTCCACTCGTCGTCGTCCGTCTGCGAGGCAATGTCACCACGCGTCAGCATCGGCTCGACCGCCAGGACCATGCCCGGCTTGAGGCGAGCCTGAATGCCACGAACGTTGTAGTTGAGGACGTCCGGCGGCATGTGCATCTTCGTGCCGATGCCATGGCCAACGAACTCCTCGATAATGCCGGCTTCCCAGCCGTTGATCAGAGCGTTCTCTGCAACAACGGTCTCGACCGCGTTGCCGACCGCGCTAATACGCTTGCCGGTCGCCAGCCCCGCAAGGGCAGCCCACAGGGACTCTCGCGTCACGGCATCCAGCTGGCGACGCTCGCGCAGCAGGTTCTCGTCCACCCCGGCGAGAGCGCTGGTAGCCCTCTCCCCCGCCGCGAAGTCAGCGTCCGACACGAAGGTCTCGCCAACGATGACACTAAACGCTGCGTCCCCGTGCCACTGACGGCCGCCGCGCTCCACGTACGCACCACAATCGAAAGACACGATGTCTCCGGGAGCCAGCTCATAGTCGCCCGGGATACCGTGAACGATCACATCGTTCACCGAGATGCACACCGTCGCCGGATAGCCGTAGTAGCCCTTGAAGTTGGAGGTCGCTCCCCCGTCGGCAATCGCTTGGGCGCTGACCTCGTCCAGCTCACGCGTCGTGACGCCGGGGCGAATAGCGCCGCGCAGGGCCTCGTGGATGGACGCGACGACCAGGCCGGCCTCGCGCATCCAACGAAGCTCCTGCGCGGACTTCAGTTCAATGCGTGGCATCGTTTAGTTCTTTGCCACCGAGTCAAGGATCGCGAAGATGCGAGCCGTGACCTCGTCGATCGTGCCACTGCCATCGACAACCTCCAGGAGGTCCTGGTCGACGTAGTAGGTGGCGACGGGCAGCGTCTGCTGGTGGTAGACCTCCAGGCGGTGACGCATGACGGGCTCAGTGTCATCCGTGCGGTGCTGTTCCTGAGCACGCTTGAGCATGCGCTCCACGACCTCGTCCTCGTCCACCTGGATCTCCAGGACGACGTCGATGGACTTGCCCAGATCGAGGAGCATGTCGCGCAGGACGTGCGCCTGCTCCACGGAACGCGGGTAGCCGTCGAGGAGGAAACCGTCAGCAGCGTCGGGGGCTGCGAGGCGCGCCTTCACCATGGCGTTCGTGACCGAGTCCGGAACGAACTCGCCACGGTCCATGTAGGCCTGCGCCTGCTTGCCGATCTCCGTACCTTCCGCCATGTTGGCACGGAAGATGTCGCCCGTCGAAATAGCCGGGATACCGAGGCGCTCAGCGATACGCGAGGCCTGGGTGCCCTTGCCAGCTCCGGGAGGGCCGAGGAGGATGACGACTGTCATTTCAGGAATCCTTCATAGTGATGCTGCTGCAGCTGCGTGTTGATTTCCTTCACCGTCTGCAGACCAACGCCAATGATGATGAGCAGCGTGGTGCCACCGAAGGGCATCTGCGAGCTCGACAGCTTCAGCGGGATGATGGCAAGAGACGGCAGGAGGGCAATGATCACCAGGTAGAGGGCGCCAGCCGACGTGATTCGGTTGATCACGTAGCGCAGGTACTCAGCCGTGGGACGACCCGCACGGTAACCCGGGATGAACCCTCCGTACTTCTTCATGTTGTCCGCAACCTCATCCGGGTTGAAGGTGATAGCGGTGTAGAAGAAGGTGAAGAACAGAGTCATGAGGGCGTAGATCGTCAGGTAGAACGAGCTGCCCTGCGTGAAGTGCGCGGAGATCCACTGGACCCACTGAGCATCGGGCTTGCCGAACTGCGCCGCCATCGGAGGCAGAGCAAGGATCGAGGAAGCGAAGATGACGGGGATAACGCCCGACATGTTGATCTTCAGCGGGATGTACGTCGTGGTGCCGCCGTACTGACGACGGCCGATCATACGCTTGGCGTATTGGACGGGAATGCGGCGCTGGGCCTGCTCGACGTAAACGACAGCGATCGCGACGAGGAGAAGCAGGGCGACGATAGCGGCGACCGAACCCCACTTG
>CATYYP010000110.1 GCA_958415245.1 Schaalia odontolytica
CCTTGGCGGGCAGGGCGCGCGATAGGGTCTTCGACAGGGCGCGTACGGTGAGCTTCACAAGGTCCTCCTGGATGGTCGACTGAGACGGAAACGCACAGGTGGCCCCGGACATTCCATCCGGGGCCACCTTAGCGCGTCAAGCTGGAAAGATCAGTCCTCGAGGCCCGCGAACAGGGCAGTCGAGAGGTAACGCTCACCGGTGTCGGGCAGGAGCGTGACGATCTTCTTGCCGGCCAGCTCGGGGCGGGCGGCGACGGCGGCCGTTCCGGCCAGGGCAGCGCCCGAGGAGATGCCCACGAGCAGACCCTCTTCGGCGGCAGCGCGGCGAGCGAACTCGAGGGCCTGCGCGGTCTCGACGGAGATGACCTCGTCCACGATGTCCGCGTCGAAGGTCTCGGGCACGAAGTTGGGCATGAGGCCCTGGATGCCGTGCGGGCCGGGGGTGCCGCCCGTCAGCAGGGGAGACTCGGCGGGCTGAACGGCGATGATGCGCACGTTCGGGTTCTTCTCCTTGAGGACCTTCGCGACGCCCGAGATGGTGCCGCCCGTGCCGACGCCGGCGACGAAGACGTCAACCTGGCCGTCGGTGTCGGCCCAGATCTCCTCGCCGGTGTGTGCGACGTGGGCGGCCGGGTTGGCGGGGTTGGTGAACTGGGAGGCGATGATGGCGCCGGGACGCTCGGAGGCGATGCGCTCGGCCTCGGCGACGGCCGCGGAGACGCCGCCCTTCGGGTCGGTGAGGACCAGCTCGGCACCGAAGGCGCGCACGATCGCGCGGCGCTCGACGGACATCGAGGCGGGCATGACGATGACGACCTTGTAGCCGCGTGCCGCGCCGACCATCGACAGGGCGATACCCGTGTTACCGGAGGTGGCCTCGACGATCGTGCCGCCGGGGGCCAGGGCGCCCGAGGCCTCGGCCGCGTCGATGATCGAACGGGCGATGCGATCCTTCACGGAGGAAGCGGGGTTGAATGCCTCGACCTTGGCGACCACGTCGACGCCGTCACCGGCAACGTGGTTAATGCGGACGAGGGGGGTACCGCCGATCAGATCGGCGACGGTGGAGGCGATGCGAGCCATGAGGGGTCCTTCCTAAGCAGGTGTACCCCTGAATTGTCATCCCGCGCTCGGAACCTCGTCTAGTTCAATGCGCCGTGTTTCCACGTAGCGAAACTTTGCAACACCGGACGAGGCCTGGGCCAGGCACGCGTCAATAGAGTCTCGGTCGCTCGGATCGATGGCAATGCGTAGCGTGACATCCGCGCCCCAGATCGTGTCGATGACAGCGGCTCCTCGTGCGCGAAGCTCGGACTCGATGCGACCCGCGTCCCCGGGGTTCAGCTGGGTTTCGAGGACGTCGCGCCCGACCAGATAAGCGATGGGGGCACGGGCGACGGCCTCGGACACGGAGGTGGAGTAGGCGCGCACGAGGCCGCCCCCGCCCAGGAGGATTCCGCCGAAGTAGCGGGTGACGACCGCCGTCGCGTTCCACGTGTCGGAGGCGCGGAGGGCCTCCAGCATCGGGGTGCCGGCGGTGCCCGAGGGTTCGCCGTCGTCCGATGAATGCTGCAAAGGTGCGGCGTCTGGCGGGTCGATCAGGTATGCGGAGCAGTTATGGCGGGCCTGCGGGTGCTCGGCTTTGACCGCGTCGATGAGCTCGCGAGCCTCCTCGGGGGTGTCCGTCCGGGCGAGTGTCGTAATAAAACGGGAACGCTTGATCTCAATCTCGTGGGTGAGGAGCGTGCCGGAGGCGAGCGTGCGAAGAGCGGACATGCGCCCAGTTTAAGGGAGAGGGCCGGCGCCAGTCTGTAACCAGGATCGCAGGCGCCTAGGCTCTCGCGATGTGCTTCAGGGACTGGTCCATGATAACCTTGTCGAGTTGTCGCCGTGCGCCCGCGTGGCGCACCGATCAGAATAGTCGTCGAGAAAGAAGAGGAGCGGTAAGACATGGCAGTTCCCAAGCGTAAGATGTCCCGTGCGAACACCCGCACCCGCCGGTCTACCTGGAAGGCTGATCTTACCGAGCTGAACACCGTCAAGGTTGCCGGCCGTGAGATCCGCGTGCCCCGCCGCCTGGCCAAGGCCTACAAGAACGGCCTCCTGGACGTCGAGGGCTGACCTCGCATCCACGCACGGGCCCGGGACTTGTTGTCCCGGGCCTTTGTCATGCCCATCATTGCTGAGCGTTCGGAGAACACCCTTACGGTCGTCGACGCGAGCTGCATTCAACTACCCGAAAAGGATCGCACATGAGCCTGCCACTGTCTCTGCCTGCCGCGAGCGGGGGAGTGGGCCACGGCCTCGTCGCCGCGTCGAGCACGAGTGGCACCGAGGGAGCCATCGTCTCCCTCTTCCTGATTGCCGCCGCTGCGGCTGTCGCGCCCCTGCTGTCCTCGCTCACGCGCAAGCGCGTGCCCGACGTCGTCTGGCTGCTCATCCTCGGTGTCATCATCGGGCCGAACGTTCTGGGACTCGCATCCCTCACTGAGCCGATCTCCGTGTTCCGCGAGGTTGGCATGGGCATGCTTTTCCTCATCGCGGGCACCGAGATCGACGTTGAAGAGGTGCATGGGCGGGCGGGGAGGCGCTCGCTGCTCACGTGGCTGGCGTGCTTCGGTATCGGCCTGGCCGTCTCCTGGGTGGCGGTCGCCGCGTCGGGGACGACGGGGGTTGCCACCGCCACGTACATCGCGCTGGCGATCGCGCTGACGTCGACGGCGCTCGGCACCCTGCTGCCCATCCTCATGGAGGCCGGCGTCATGGGGACGACGATCGGCAAGGCCGTCCTCGTCCACGGCGCCGTCGGCGAGCTCGCACCCATCATCGCCATGTCGCTGCTGCTGTCCGCGCGTAGCCCGTGGGCCGCAGCGATCGTTCTTTTGCTCTTTGCGTTGGCCACGGTCCTTGCGGTTGCCATCCCGACGCGCTTCATCCTCAAGCATCCCGCGATCGGGCGGACGATCCTGCACGGGGCGCAGACCTCGCAAAAGACGCTCATGCGCGTTGTCATGCTGGTCCTCACTGGCCTTATGGCGCTGTCGGCGGTCATGGAACTGGACATGGTGCTCGGCGCGTTCGCGGCCGGCATCATCGTGCGTGCGCTGGCGCCCGGCAACTTCACGATGGTTGAGGGCGAGCTGCGCACCCTCGGCTTCTCCTTCCTGATCCCGCTGTTCTTCGTCACCTCGGGCATGAACATCTCGCTGAGCGCCGTCGCGGGCTACCCGTTCCTGCTCGTCGCCTTCGTCGGCGCGATCCTTGTGGTGCGCGGCGTGCCCATCGTCCTTCTCGAACGCTTCCACGGATCGATCGAGCGAGTCGGCTGGACGGACGCGACGCGCATCGGCCTGTACGGTGCGACAGGCCTGCCGATCATCGTCGCCGTCACCGGACTGGGCGTCTCGACGGGTGTCCTGCCCGCGTGGCTCGCCTCGCTGCTCGTCGTCGCGGGCGCGATGTCCGTGCTGATCTTCCCGCTGCTCGCCTTCCTGCTGGGGCGCGCTGGTGGAAAGGCAAGCTAACCTCCGCTAGTCTTACAGGCGGCGCACCGCGCCACGCCTCCGTAGCTCAATGGATAGAGCAAGGGCCTTCTAATCCCGAGGTTGCAGGTTCGAGTCCTGTCGGAGGCGCCAGCTATCTCTCTGCGCCCGTCTCATTCCTGAGACGGGCGCTGTCACAAACTCCCGTTACGTGGACCCCTCCTGCGCCACCTGCACGAAGGCGGACATACTGGGGGCATGAACGCACGAACGAACACCACCCGTCGCATGTGCGGGTCTATTCGTGCCCGAATGTGCAGCTGACGCCGACGTCCGCCATTTCCTAGGCTCGCGCTCCACCACCCGCGCCAACGCGCACTCACGTGGAAGCCAGCCGCCACCCGAGAGTTACACCGTGCCCTTCTCAGACGACGCCTACGCCTGTCCCTGCACCCACGACCACGAGCCCACGCTCCTGTCCTTCGAGGTCATGCCCCCGCGCAAGCCCTCCCTGGAAGAACCCTTCTGGAACACTGTCGACCAGCTGCTGCGCGTGCGTCCCGACTTCATGTCCGTCACCTATGGCGCGGGCGGTAAGGATCGCTCCAACGCCCGTGCGACGGTCCGCCGCCTCGTGCGTGACACTCCGATCCAGCCGATCGCGCACCTGACCTGCGTGGGTAACTCGACCGAAGAGGTCGTCTCCACTGTCTACGACTACCTGGACTCTGGTGTGCGCACCTTCCTGGCACTGCGCGGAGACCCGCCGGTGGGACAGGAAGGTTGGGAGCCCGGCCCGGGCGGCGTCGGCAGCGCCACTGAGCTCATTCACCTGATTCGCACCGTCGAAAAGCGCCGCTGCGACGCCCATCCGGGTGAGGCGCTGCGCTCCGCCTTCAAGCCTCTGACGATCGCCGTCGCCGCGTTCCCTGCAGGCAACCCCGCAGCCGGAACCACGCCCGCTCAGGAAGTCGAGCGCCTCCTCGTCAAGCAGGCTGCAGGCGCCTCCTTCGCGATTACGCAGCTCTTCTGGGACGCCGAGGTCTACGCCTCCTTCGTCGAACGCGCCCGCCGCGCCGGCGTCACCATCCCGATCGTACCCGGCCTGCTGCCGGCCACCGACCCGGCCCGTCTGCGCCGCGTCCAAGACCTCACCGGTATTGAGGTCCCCGAATACCTGCTGACGACGCTTGCCGACTACCCCCACCAGGATGCGCGCGACGAGTTCGGCGCAGTCTTCGGCTCGCGCCTCATCCACTCCGTCCTGGAGGCGGGCGCACCCGGCGTCCACCTCTACACCTTCAACCGCTCCAAGCCCGTCTTGGACATCCTGGCCCTCATGGGAGTGAAGCCTGACCCGCTGCGGTCCCAGGCCTCGTCCCCCGAAACCCGCGCCTGAGCGCATCACCATCCACCCTGCGGCAGGGTGCGGGGTCTCCCCGCGCACGCCGAACGAGTAGCACACCCAAGGAGAAAACCATGTCCGCTGCGACCACGCAGTTCCCCACCGCCACGATCCTGGCCTATCCGCGTATCGGCCGTGGCCGTGAGCTCAAGCGCGCCCTCGAGGCCCGCTGGGCCGGCCGCATCACCGAGGCCGAGCTGATCCAGGCCGCCAACGATCTGCGCAAGGAGAACCTCGCGCGCCTCGTCGAGCTTGGCCTGAACCCCTCCGACGCGTCCCTGGCCGACGCGCCCTCCCTGTACGACCACGTCCTGGACGCCACGATCCTCCTGGGTGCCATCCCGCCGCGCTTCGCCGGCCGCGAGGGCCTCGACCTCTACTTCGCGCTCGCCCGCGGTGACGACAAGGTCGGCCCCGAAGAGATGACGAAGTGGTTCGACACGAACTACCACTACCTCGTCCCCGAGATCGGCCCCGACACACCCCTGGGCTTCGCCGACGACACGATCACCCGCCGCTTCACCGACGCCCGCGAGTGGGGTTACGTGACCCGCCCGGTTCTGGTCGGCCCCGTCACCTACCTGGCGCTGGCCAAGGCCGACCCGGCCACCCCGGACTTTGACCCGCTCACCCGCATCGACGAGGCCGTGGCCGCGTACGAGGAAGCGCTGGCCTCCCTGCACGCCGCGGGCGCCCCGTGGGTCCAGCTCGACGAGCCGGCCCTGACCTCGGACAACCTGTCGCGCACCCGCGTCGAGCTGGGCGAGCTGGCCGCCCGCGTCTACGAGCGCCTGGCCGCCTCTCAGAACCGTCCCCAGATCCTGCTCACCACGCCCTACGGCGACGCCTCCCACGCGGTGGGCGCTCTGGCTAAGACTGGCGTCGAGGCCCTCCACGTCGACACGCTGCGCGGCTCGCTGCCCAAGGGCGCCGACCTGTCCGGCGTCACCCTCGTCGTCGGCGCGGTCGACGGCCGCTACATCTGGCGCGCCGACCTGGCCCAGCTGCGCGAAACCCTCAAGGCTGCCCAGGCCCTGGGGGCCGCCCGTGTCACCGTCGCCACCTCCAACTCCCTCCAGCACGTGCCTCACGACACCGCCCTGGAGACCTGGGACGACGCGACCCTCAATGAGAACCTGCACGCCTGGCTCGCCTTCGCCGACCAGAAGGTTCTCGAGGTCGTTACCCTCGCTCGCGGCGTGGATGAGGGCTGGGAAGCCATCGAGGCTGAGGTTGCCGAGGCCACCCGCGTGCTCGAACAGCGCGCCGCCGCCCCCGGCGTCGTGCGCCCCGAGGTCCGCAGCCGCACCGCCGCCCTCACCGACGCCGACCGCGCCCGCGAGCCCTACCTCGAGCGCGAGGCCGCTCAGACTGAGCGCCTGCACCTGCCCCCGCTGCCCACCACGACCATCGGCTCGTTCCCGCAGACCACCGAGATTCGCAAGGCCCGCGCCGCCAACGCACGCGGCGAACTGTCCGACGCGGACTACGAGGCCCGCATGCGCGAGGAAATCGCCTCGGTCATC
>CATYYP010000111.1 GCA_958415245.1 Schaalia odontolytica
GCTGAATGGGTCTGCGTTTTGGCGGATTCGGTGTCTGTCATGGTGTGTTGGTCGCGCGTAAACCCGCTATTGCGAGTGTTAACCCGCTATATCGCACGTGAACCCGCTATTTGGAGTGTGGGCGGGGCTGCCCATGTGCGTATTAGTGGGTTAACGTGCGTATCAAAGGGTCCAAGCCGCCACCTATCGGGTTAACGTGCGCATTGAGGGGCTAACGCGGCCACCTGTAGGTCCTGCGCTCCACCAGGTGGGTGAGCGTGCGCGACAAAGTGTGTCGATTCGCCACGCATTGGGCCTCACGTATATGGGAGCTACGTCCATGCTCGCAGAGATTGAAGGACCTGCGGCTCGTGTAGTAGAGCCGAGCAGCGGGAGGGGACAAGCGGTGCACCGCTGGTGCTACAACGCCCTGCGAGTCCCACCGACCCTAGCAACCACCCCCGCAACGCAAAGCGTTGACAAAGGGAAGTGGCTCTCCGGTCAAGGCCATGACAAGCCTTGATAATGGGAGGAAATGGCGCGTTGACGCCGGTCGCACGTTAGAATTATTGCGCTGACCACACCACGTTCAACGGAGGGAATAAGGTGGATCTCTACGAGTACCAGGCCCGGCAGATGTTCAAGGAGCACGGCGTGCCCGTGCTCGACTACCGCCTGGCGTCAACCCCCGAAGAGGCACGCGACGGCGCGCGCGAGCTCCTGGCGGACGGTGCGTCGCTGCTGGTCGTCAAGGCGCAGGTGAAGACCGGCGGCCGCGGCAAGGCTGGCGGCGTCAAGCTCGCTCACACCGCCGACGAGGCCTACGAGAAGGCTGAGGCGATCCTCGGCCTCGACATTAAGGGCCACATTGTCAAGAAGGTCATGATCGCGTCCGGCGCGGACATTGCTGCCGAATACTACTTCTCGATCCTGCTGGACCGCTCGAACCGCCGCCACCTGGCGATGTGCTCGCGCGAAGGCGGCATGGATATTGAGACCCTCGCCAAGGAGCGCCCCGAGGCTCTCGCGCGCGTCCCCCTCGATCCCACCATTGGTATCGACGCCGAGGTTGCCCGTCGCATCGCGAAGGAAGCCGGGTTTGACGAGGCTACGGCCGAGGCCATCGCCCCCGTCCTCGAAACCCTGTGGACCGTCTACCGCGATGAGGATGCGACTCTGGTCGAGGTCAACCCGCTGGTTTCCAGCCCCGACGGCTCCGTGTGGGCCGTGGATGGCAAGGTCACCCTCGACGACAACGCACGATTCCGTCACCCCGGCCACGCCGAGCTGGTGGACGTGGCCGCGCAGGATCCGCGCGAGGCCGCTGCGAAGGCAGCCGGACTCAACTACGTGCGCCTGGAGGGCCAGGTCGGCATCATCGGTAACGGCGCGGGCCTGGTCATGTCGACGCTCGACGTGGTCGCGATGGCCGGCGAGGAGTTCGGCGGCATGAAGCCCGCGAACTTCCTCGACATCGGCGGCGGCGCTTCGGCCGAGGTTATGGCAAAGGGCCTGGACATCATCCTCGGCGACGAGCAGGTTCGTTCCGTATTCGTCAACGTTTTTGGCGGCATCACCGCATGCGACCAGGTCGCCCGAGGCATTATCGGTGCGCTCGAGACGCTGGGCGACGCGGCCTCGAAGCCGCTGGTTGTGCGCCTCGACGGCAACAAGGTCGAGGAGGGGCGCGCGATTCTCGCCGAGGCTGCGCACCCGCTCGTCCACATGGAAGAAACGATGGACGGCGCGGCCCGGCGTGCAGCTGAGCTCGCAGCCGAGGCCTCGTCGAAGTAACGACCCGAGAACCGCAGGAGAACACCATGACTATCTTCGTCAACTCTGATACCCGGGTTATCGTCCAGGGCATGACTGGCGCCGAGGGCCGCAAGCACACCCAGCGCATGCTGAGCGCCGGCACGGCCATCGTGGGCGGCACGAATCCGCGCAAGGCCGGCACGACCGTCACCTTCGACGTGCAGGGCTACGGCCCGGGCGCCGACAAGGTGACCGACGGCCAGGTTGAGGTCCCCGTCTTCGGCACGGTTGCCGAGGCCCGCGAGGCCACCGGGGCGAACGCCTCTGTCATCTTCGTGCCGCCGGCCTTCGCGAAGGGCGCCGCCCTCGAGGCCATCGACGCGGGCATCGAGACGATTGTCCTCATCACCGAGGGCATTCCCGTCCAGGATTCCACGATCGTCGTCGAGCGCGCGCTCGCGGCGGGCGTGCGCCTGATCGGCCCGAACTGCCCCGGCATCATTTCGCCCGGGCAGGCGAACCTGGGCATCACCCCGGCGGATATCACGGGACCGGGCCGCCTCGGCCTCGTCTCGAAGTCGGGCACGCTGACCTACCAGCTCATGTACGAGCTGCGCGACTTCGGCTTCACGACGTGCCTGGGTATCGGCGGCGACCCGGTTGTGGGCACCACCCACATCGACGCGCTGGCGGCGTTTGAGGCGGACCCCGACACGGACCTCGTCATCATGATCGGTGAGATCGGCGGTGACGCCGAGGAGCGTGCTGCTGCATGGATCCAGGAGAACATGACGAAGCCCGTCGTCGCCTACATCGCGGGCTTCACGGCCCCCGAGGGCAAGACCATGGGCCACGCCGGTGCGATCGTTTCCGGCTCGTCCGGCACGGCTGCCGCGAAGGCGGAGGCGCTCGAGGCCGTGGGCGTGCGCGTGGGGCGCACCCCTTCGCAGACGGCGCAGATCGCGCGCGAGATCCTCTCGCGCTAACGTCACAGCACAAATCGGCCCGGGGTCGGCGCGCAGCGTCGCGGCCCCGGGCCGATTCTGACACTATGGGCCTGTGAGCGAGCGCATCAGAGAAGTACCCAGCCCCCGACGAACCACGACCACGTACGTGGCGGATCGAGCGACGATCCGTGTGGCTGTCCCGCGGGGCTGGGCGCGCGGTGTACTTGCGGTAGTCGAGGCGGCCTTCGCGGGCTGGGGTCTGATCACGGTGTTCACGATGATCGCCTACCTGACGCTGCGCTCGAACTCGTGGATGAATGACACGACGCCGCGCGATGCGCTCGGCCTGGGCGGGGACCTGTGGGCCGCTGTCATTGGCGGCACGTCGGTCGTGGGTGACGTGCACTATCGTGCGATCCCGACGCTGATGGGCGCTCTGCTGGTCGTGTTGGTGCGGATTCTGCTGCGCACGACCGCGGGTTATCCGCGTAGCGCCGCGCTGTTCGCCGTGCCTGGCTTCCTGCTGACTTCCTGGCTTTTGGCGGGGGCTTCCGGTATTCACTCGCATTGGTGGACGGGCACGATTGGCGGCGTGTTGATCCCGCTGATCGGCTCGGTCTGGTTCGTTGCCTCGGGCTATTCGCGCGACCATGAGGCACCGTCGATGCAGCACTGGATTTCGGGTGGCCTGAAGCTGGGTGGCCTGTCCGTGGTGGTCCTAGCGGTTGCCTCGTTCATTGCCTCGGTCATTGCGCTCGTCGCGGGGTGGAGCCGTATGGCGGGTATTCAGGAGCTCCTGGGTGCGTCATCGGCCGCGGATACGTCGTTCATCATCGGCGGGCAGGCGTTGTTTGCCCCGACGATCATGGCGTGGGTGGCCTCCTGGTGGTCGGGCGCGGGCTTCCTGACGGCGACGGATTCGTTGCATTCGCCGGCGGTTGCCGGCGCTGGGCCGATCCCGCCGATTCCGCTGTTGGGTTCCGTCCCGCAGACCGCTCCCGGCATGTGGGTGATCCTCGCGCCGATCGCGTTGGGCATCGGCCTCGGTGTTGTCGCGGCTCGTTCGTTCCGTCGTGAGCACCTGCTGCACCAGAGCGCTCAGGGGGTCCTGGCCTCGTTGATCACCGCGTCGGTGACGGCCCTGTGGATGTGGAGCGCGACGATGAGCCTGGGGTCCGTACGCCTCGCATCGATGGGCCCGCGCGTGGGGTGGGCGACGCTCGCCCTCGTGCTCGAGATCGCCCTGCCCGCGCTGATCATCGCCCTGGCGACCCACCCGACGACGCGCGCCCTCCTCGGCGAGGGCGCCGGTCGCGTGCGTAACGAGGGCGAGGCCCTGCGCCGCCGCGCCGCCGAGCGTGCGTCGCGCGTGGGAGCCACTGCCTCGACGGCGGACGAGGCCTGGGCTGAGGCCTCCGACCCCGCTGAGGTGGGCGACACGGAAGCAAGCGCCGACGAGGCTGGGGCTGAGGATCTCGAAGCGGTGGCCGATGGGGGAGAAGCGGACGAGATGCCGGAGGAGACTAGCGAAACCGCCGCCGACGCCGCCGCGGACAGTGAAGCGATCGAGGCCGAAGGTGACGCGGAAGACCCCGAGACGAAGGCGACGCGGCGCGAGGGCCTGAACTAGACTGGGAGTCGCCGCGACTGGCGAGGGTGGATTACCACCGGGGAGCGGCCGCATTTCCCGCGAGGCGTCGCCCGCCTGGGCGCCTGGGTTTGGTCTCAACCTGGAGGAACTATGTCCGTCTCCCTGGACAACCTGGAACCCATCGACGTGCGCCCCATCAAGCGGGCCCTGATCTCTGTGTATGACAAGACGGGCTTGGAGGACCTTGCTCGCGCCCTTGGCGAGGCCGGCGTGGAGATCGTCTCCACCGGCTCCACGGCTGCCCGCATCGCGGCCGCTGGCGTGGCCGTCACCCCGGTCGACGATGTGACTGGCTTCCCCGAGGTGCTCGAGGGCCGCGTCAAGACCCTGCACCCCTTCATCCATTCCGGCATCCTTGCCGATCAGCGTAAGGCCGCGCACCGCGAGCAGATCGCGCAGCTGGGCATCAAGGCCTTCGACCTGGTCGTGTGCAACCTGTACCCGTTCCAGGACACGGTCGCCTCCGGCGCGTCCTTCGACGAGTGTGTCGAGCAGATTGACATCGGTGGCCCCTCCATGGTGCGCGCCGCCGCGAAGAACCATCCGTCGGTCGCGGTCGTGACCTCCCCGGAGCGTTACGCGGATGTGGCTGAGGCCGTGGCGGGGGAGGGCTTCACCCTCGAGCAGCGCCGCGTGCTGGCCGCCGAGGCCTTCGCCCATACGGCGACCTACGATCTTGCGATTGCCGGCTGGCTGGCCGACGAGCTGGATCTTGAGGACGTGCGCGAGGTCCTTGACGATGCCGCCGAGACTCACCTGGACGCCTCCGACGCGGCGTTCCTGGAGTCGCTGGGCTACCAGGCCGAGGAAGACTACGTGGTGGAGGTCCCCGAGGAGGAGGGGCAGGCCTCGGGCATGCCCGTGTTCGTCGCCGACGCGTTCGAGCGCGTGGAGTCGCTGCGCTACGGCGAGAACCCGCACCAGGGTGCGGCCGTCTACCGTGAGATCGACGAGTCCTTCGAGGACGAGGACGTCGACGACGAGGCCTTGGCCCCGGGCATTGCGAATGCGCGCCAGCTGCATGGCAAGGCCATGAGCTACAACAACTACACGGACGGCGACGCCGCCCTGCGCGCCGCCTACGATCACGAGCGCCCCTGCGTCGCGATCATCAAGCACGCGAACCCCTGCGGCATCGCGGTGGCTGACGATGTGGCCGAGGCGCACCGCCTCGCGCACGCCTGCGACCCCGTGTCGGCGTTCGGCGGCGTGATCGCCGTGAACCGTCCGGTGAGCGTGGAGCTGGCCCGCCAGATCGTCCCGATCTTCACCGAGGTCGTGCTGGCCCCCGATTACGAGGAGGGTGCGCTCGAGGTGCTGAGCGCGAAGAAGAACCTGCGCGTCCTGCAGGTTGAGCCCCCGGCTCGCGGCTCGTACGAGTTCAAGCAGATCAGCGGCGGCCTGCTGGTCCAGGAGCGTGACGATATTGACGCGCCCGGCGATTCCCCGGAGAACTGGACGCTCGCGGCCGGTGCTCCCGCCGACGAGGCGACGCTGGCGGATCTGGAGTTCGCGTGGCGCACGGTGCGTGCGGTTCGTTCTAACGCGATCCTGCTGGTCAAGGACGGTGCCTCGGTGGGCGTGGGCATGGGCCAGGTGAACCGCGTGGACTCGTGCAAGCTGGCGGTTGAGCGTGCGAACACGCTGGGCTCGCGTTCGACGGGTGATGCGGCGGCGTCCAACGTGGACAGTGCGGGTGGTGCTCGCGCGTCCGAGGTTGTGGCCGAGGCTCCCGAGCAGCGTTCCATTGGCGCGGTTGCCGCATCGGATGCGTTCTTCCCCTTCGCGGACGGACTGCAGGTGCTCATTGATGCGGGTGTGAAGGCCGTCGTTCAGCCCGGTGGATCGGTGCGTGACCAGGAGTCGATTGACGCGGCGAACGCTGCGGGCATCACGATGTACCTGACGGGAACGCGCCACTTCGCGCACTGATCAAACCCGTTCATGGGCTCCAGGGGGCGAACGCCGGGGTGGCGCAACCCCCCAAAGAAATGTGCC
>CATYYP010000112.1 GCA_958415245.1 Schaalia odontolytica
GCCCTTGATCGCATCGGAGAAAATCACGAACTTACCAATGAAACCGCCGGTCAGCGGGATGCCCGCAAACGACAGCAGGAAGATCAGCATCGCGCCCGCGATCCACGGATTGGTACGGCCGATACCCGCCCACTTGCGCAGGCTCGTCGCCTCACCCAGGACATTGCCGTCCGCGTCGCGGCCGCGCACCAGCGTGACCACGCCGAAGGCACCGACCGTCGCCAGGCCGTAACCGAGCGTGTAGAACAACACATGGCCCGTGCCGCCCTTTTCCATCGCGAGGATCCCCATCAGGATGAAGCCCGCGTGGGCGATCGAGGAGTAGGCCAGCATGCGCTTGACGTCATCCTGCACGAGGCCAGCGAACGTACCGACGAGGATCGTCAGGACCGCCACGGCCGCGAAGATGTACAGGAAGTCCCACTGCAGGTAGGCGGCTGCGACCGTGTAGAAGCGGATCATCGCAGCGAAGGCCGCGATCTTCACGGCGGCAGCCATGAAGCCCGTCACCGGGGTCGGGGCGCCCGTGTAAACGTCGGGGGTCCACGCGTGGAAGGGAGCAGCGCCCACCTTGAACAGCAGGCCCACCATCACGCAGAACACGCCCACGAGGACCATCCACTCCATGTTGGTGTGGGTGGAGATGGCCTCGGCCAGCGCAGAGATGCGCAGCGAGTTGGAGAAGCCGAAGAGGAATGCGGAGCCCATGAGCAGGAAGCCCGAGGAGAAGGCACCGAGCACGAAGTACTTGAGGGCCGACTCGAAGGACAGCTGGCGACGACGGCGGGCCGTGGCAGCCATGATGTACAGGGGCAGCGACATGACCTCGAGGGCCACGAACAGCGTCACGAAGTTATCCGCGGCGGGGAAGACCATCATGCCGCCCAGCGAGAACAGGGTCAGCGGGAAGATCTCAGAACGCTGGTAGCCCTTGCGCTCCGACAGCTCCTCGGCGGCCGAGTCCGGACGATCCGACGGCTGAGCGGCGAACGCGCCGTCACCGACGGAGGTGCGGTCGGCCATCACGAGGACGGCGAAGAAGCCGATGATGGCGAGTGCCGACTGAGCGGCAATCGTCAGCGGATCCTCCATGTACTCCCCCAGCGTCACCGGCGTCTCCAGGACGGGGATCCAGCGCAGGGCAAGCATGACGCACGCGCCGGCAGTCGCCAGGATCGACAGCGCGATCACGAGGGGGCGACGAGCCTTCGCGGGGGCGAAGGCCTCGACGAGGACGCCGAGGACCGCGCCGCCCAGCACGATGAGGATGGGCGCGAGGCTCACCCAGTGAACCTCGGGGGCCTGGAAGTTATCCATGGGTAGAACGTTCACTGTGCGCTCCCTTCAACGGTGGCGCCGACCTGCGTGGTGGGCAGGCCGAGGTCTGAAGCAACCGGGGTCAAGGCGCTCACGAGAGGCGCCGACCAGATACCAAGGATGAGCATCGCGGCCACGAGCGGCACCATGACGCCGCGCTCACGGCCGTTCAGGTCCGCCAGCTCTTCCTTACCCTTGCCGGGCGCACCGGTGAAGACGCGCTGGTAGGGCATGAGCACGTAGAGGGCGGCGATGACGACGCCCAGGACCGCGAATAGCGCCAGCGGACCGCTGACCGTCCACGTACCCATGAGCACGAGGTACTCGGGAACGAAGCCGGACAGGCCGGGCAGCGCGATCGAAGCGAGGCCGGACACGAGCCACAGACCCGCGAGGACCGGCGTCACGCGCTGCATGCCGACATACTCGCGCATGTCCTGCGTGCCACCGCGGCGCGAGAGCCAGCCGGAGAGCAGGAACATCGCGGCGATCGAGACACCGTGGGCGACCATGTAGAACATGGCGCCGACGAGGGCGATCTGCGAGCCGATGAAGATGCCCAGGACCATGAAGCCGAAGTGCGACACCGAGGTGTAGGACACCAGACGCATGATGTCGTTCTGGCCGTTGGCCGACAGGCCGCCCCACAGGATGGAGATGACGGCGAGCACGCACATGACCCACTTCGCGGACGAGGCCGCACCGGGGGTCAGCTGCAGGCACAGGGCGATCATGCCGAAGGTACCGATCTTATCCAGGACGCCGACGAGCAGCACCGAGGTGCCGGGGCGGGCGACGGCGGCCGTGTCGGGCAGCCAGGTGTGCACCGGGACCATGGGAGCCTTGATCGCGAAGGCGACCATGAAGGTCACGAAGACGACCATCTGAACCGTGTCCGGCGCGGTCGGCAGGAGCTCGGCGAGCATGTCCATGCGGAAGAAGGTCGAGGCATCGGGGTACGCCTGGTAGGCGATGGCCCACACATAGAGGATGCCACCGAGCATCACCAGTCCACCGAACAGCGAGTACAGCAGGAACTTCATGGCGGCCTTGTGACGCGCGGCCTCGTCACCGACGCCGTAGCGTCCGATCATGAGGTAGAGCGGCACGAGCATCGCCTCGAAGGCGAAGTAGAAGACCGTCAGATCGTAGGCCGCGAAGATGACGACCATGAACGCCTGGAGGGCGAGGACAAGCGCCGGGTAGGCGCCGCGGTCCGCGGCGTCGTCCTCGTCCCAACCCGCAATCAGCACGAGCGGCACGAGGGCGATCGCCAGGAGGATCATGACGAGGCCCAGGGACGTGACGGAGAGGGACCAGGTGATGCCGATCTGCGGGATCCACAGGTGGGACTCGTACACCTGGTACGAGGCCGGGGCAGACCAGTCGAACACGGAGGCGGCCACGTACACGCCGAGCGCGAGCTCGACGAGGGAGACCACCAGGGCGATGACGCGCCCTGCGGCGCGCCTCAGGGGCGGGACGAAGCCGAGGAGGGCCGCGCCCGCAGCCGGAATGGCCACGAGGACGGACAGCCACGGGAAGTTAGCAGCAATCATTGCACTTTCCATTGTCGTGTACCCCTTACAGCCCGAATCCGAGGACGATGGCCAGGGCGAGGATGACGCCACCCAGGATGTAGGCGGCGTACGTGCGCACGAGGCCGTTCTGGGTGATGCCGACGATGCGTCCGAGCAGCTGCGAGCCGGCGCCGAGGCCGTTCAGTGCACCGTCGATGGCGCTCGCATCGCCGACAGTCGCGACGGTGACGAGGCCCTTGGCGGGCATCATGAACAGGGTCTCGTTGACGGTGTCCTGGTAGAGGTCGCGGCGTGCGGCCTCGGTCAGGGCGTTGCCTGCGGGGACGGAGGTGGGAACCTCGTCGCGCCCGTACTTCATCCACGCGATGACCGCACCGAGGATGACGAGGGCGAGGGTGGCTCCCTGAATGACGTACTCATTGAGGACGGGATCGCCGTGCATGGCGTGACCGATCGAGGGGACCAGCCACTCGGTGACGGTGTTACCGACGGACAGGGCGCCGCCGAGGACGACCGCGCCGATCGCGAGGATAATCATCGGGATCGTCATGAGGGGGCCGGACTCGTGCGGGTGCACGGGCGCACCCTCGGCCTCGGTGGTCCAGCGGGCCTTGCCGTGGAACGTCATGAAGAAGAGGCGCGACATGTAGAACGCGGTGATGCCCGCACCGATCATCGCGATGGGGCCGTAGACCCAGCCCGCCCACAGGGCAATGTTACCGCCGAAGCTCGTGGCGCTGAAGGCGGCCTCGATGATCTTGTCCTTCGACCAGTAGCCGGAGAACGGCGGAACGCCGAGGATGGCGAGCCAGCCCATCATGAACGTCAGCCACGTGACCTTCATGGCGCCGCGCAGGGCGCCGAAGCGACGCATGTTCACCTGGTCGCCCATGCCGTGCATGACGGAACCGGCGCCGAGGAACATGAGGGCCTTGAAGAAGCCGTGGGTGAAGAGGTGGAAGATCGAGAACGCCCAGCCGATGGGGCCCAGGCCCGCGCCCAGCATCATGTAGCCGATCTGGCTCATGGTGGAGGCAGCGAGGACCTTCTTCATGTCGTCCTTCGCGCAACCGACGATCGCGCCGAAGAGGAGCGTGATCGCACCGATGATGGCGACGGCGGTCGCCGCGATGGGGGCGGCCCAGAAGACGTCGCCGGAACGAACGATCAGGTAGACGCCGGCGGTGACCATCGTGGCCGCGTGAATGAGCGCGGAGACGGGGGTCGGGCCAGCCATGGCGTCGCCCAGCCACGCCTGCAGCGGGAACTGTGCGGACTTACCGCAGGCGGCCACCAGCAGGAAGATACCGATAACCGTCGCGGACGCCGTGGGGATCGACTCGACCTGGGTAGAGACGACGGAGAAGGACACCGAGTGGAAGGAGGCGACCATCGCCATCATGGCGATCAGCATGCCCATGTCGCCGACACGGTTCATGACGAACGCCTTCTTGGCGGCGACCGCGTAGGCGGGCACGTGGTTCCAGAAGCCGATCAGCAGGTAGGACGCCAGGCCCACGCCTTCCCAACCGGCGAAGAGGCCGGCGTAGGAGTCCGCGAGGACCAGGGTGAGCATCGCCGCGATGAAGAAGTTCAGGTAGGCGAAGAAGCGGCGGCGGGCCGCGTCGTGCTCCATGTAGGCGATCGCGTACACGTGGATGAGCGAACCGACGAAGGTCACCAGGATGACGAACGTGATCGACAGCGGGTCCACGAGGAGACCGAAGTCGACGGTGAAGTCACCGGCGGGGATCCAGGTGAACAGTGTCTGGCCGAAGCGGCGTGCGGCCACGGGGGCATTCCACATCTGGGCGGCGATCAGCGCGCCGACGACGAAAGTCGACCAGGACGCGAGGGTCGCCAGCAGGTGGCCCCACTTGTCCGAGGCGCGGCCCAGCAGCAGGAGCAGGCCTGCGCTGGCCAGCGGGATGAGGATGAGCAGCCACGCGTAGGCGGCGACTCCGGTGGGCGCGACCGTATCGTAGACGGAGAGAGCCTGGGGGGAAATGAAGGTGGTCATGAGTTACGTCCTCCCTCAGTTCTTCAGCAGGTTCAGATCGTCCATGCTCGTGGTCGAGCGCGAACGATAGATGGACACGATGATCGACAGGCCGACGACAACTTCGGCGGCCGCGACGACCATGACGAAGAACGCCATGATCTCGCCGTCAACGTTGGAGTTAATGCGCGAGAACGTCACGAGGACGAGGTTCGCGGCGTTGAGCATCATTTCGACGCCCATGAGCGCGATGACCGCACTGCGGCGCACGAGGACCGTGGTCGCACCGATGGCGAACAGCACACCCGCAAGGATGAGGTACCAGGCGAGGCTCACTTGCTCTCCTCCTTCTTCTCAATGGGGGTGGTGGTGCGCGCCTTGCGGGCCCGGGGCTGGGCCAGACCGGTGGGCGCGTCCGCACCGGGCATGCCGAAGGCGCCGGAGCGGGGGACGTCGGGCGTGCGCCCGATGGTGTAGGGCGACTCGTCGATCGCGTCGGTCGCCGCGGTCTCGGTGCGCGCGAGGGCGAGCTGCTCGGAAACCTCGGGGGTGACCTCGCCAATCGTGCGGGCGAGGCCACGCACGCGCAGGACTCGGGGCACCGACTCCTCGACCGGGCCGAGGGTCTCGCCGGAGACGGCGGGCACGTCGGCCGCGTTCGACTGGGCGTAGACACCGGGGGCGGGCAGCTGGCCGATGCGAGCGCCCTTCTCGGCGAACGCGCGCATCTTGTTGCGGGCCGTCTCAAACTGGTCGGCCTTCGGGGTGAGGCGATCAGAGTGGGTCAGCAGCATCGCACCGACAGCGGCCGTGATTAGCAGGCCGCCGGCGAGCTCCATGCTCAGCCAGTGCTCCTGGAACAGCGTGATCGCCAGGTCGGTGATCGGCTGGTTGGAGTAGGGGTCAACCTCAACGGGCTTGTGCGCGGCGGGCACGGCCTTGAGGATCGCCGTCGTAATGATGACGATCAGACCGAGGCCACCGAGCACCGCCGCGACGATCGCGCCGCGGCTCTGGCGGGCGTAGTCGTCAGAGGTGCCGATGCCGATCAGCATGATGACGAAGAGGAACAGCATCATGATCGCGCCGGTGTACACGACGATCTGCGCGACGCCCAGGAAGGGCGCGCCGTTCGCGATGTACAGGACTGCCAGGCCGAGCATGACGCCGACCATGCAGATGACCGAGTGCGCGGCCTTCTTGAAGAAGAGGACACCCAGAGCGCAGGCGACCATGACAATGGCCGTGCATGCGAAGAGGATGATCTCCCCCGTTGACCCCATCATGGGCCAACCGTTGGACAGGTTCATCAGTGTGCCTCCTCGGCGACTCGTACCGTCATGAGG
>CATYYP010000113.1 GCA_958415245.1 Schaalia odontolytica
AGTGGGCGTGGGGGACGCGCTCTCGGAAGGAGTCGGGCTCGGGCGCACGGCCGGCAGCTGCGGGTCGTCGGGCAGCGGTGCGGGAGCGACGGAAGGCTCCGTCGTAGGCTCAACGACCGGGTCCGGCGTGGGCACCGGAGCGGGATCAGCGCTCGGCTCGCTCGTCGGAGCGGGCTCGGGATCCGTCGTGGGGGCAGGCTCAGCCGTCGGCTCGTCCGTGCGAGCGGGCGGAGCCGTCGGATCGTCGGTAGGCGCAGCGGTCGGGTCCGCGGTGGGAGCGGGCGTCGGATCGTCGATATTGTCCGTGTACGGCGTGTAGATGCTCACCGTGCCATACATGGGGTTGGGCTCGACACCCGAAGTATCACTGCGGTAGAACACGACGGTAATCCAGTGCGTCTCCCCCGGCAGCCACTTCACGCCCTCAACGTTGTTCGTGCCGTCTGGCACAGGCGCGTAGATATCCCATTCCTTCAACGACTGAGCAGCCCACAGATCAGGGTCCGAAGGCGTCACCGTCTCGCCGTCGCGCTTGAAAGTCGGACGGGTGAGCGGAGTGACACCCCCATGATCGAGGATGAGTCCCCAGTGCCCAGTTTCGGCGAACTTGGCCGCGAAATCAGCATTGTTCGCGATATTGACCTTGATCTTGTCCCCCGCCCGAAGGGCGTAGTGCGGTACTGCATCGTCGGCGCGCGCGGCGAAACCAGGGATCGCGAGGCCGATGCCCGCGAACAGGAACAGCGCCATGAGCAGGCTCATGACTCGACTGCGACCGACGAAGCTCCGAGCGGCTATGGCAGACGATGCTCGTCCGTGCTGCATACCGTTCTCCTTAGTGACTTAATCCGCAGAAACTATTGTATCGGATCAAGAGTAACAGGCGTAACGCGCAAATGCTAAATCCCAACACACACCATGTGGTTAATGCACATATTCCCAGTGCATTTCAGCAGGTGTGCGAACTCTAGCGCAGCAGTCCGTGTGAGCGGCGAACAATGCTGACCGTCACGATCGCTCCGAGAAGGGCAAGGAGACCGCCACCAGCGAGGATCCAACCGTTCAGGCGAGACTCCTGCTCGCGAACAGCCTGGTTCGTGGCCTGCTGCTCTGAATGAGCCTTGGGGCCGATCTGCGAAGCAGACACGCTCTCCTGCTCTGCGGACGGGGAGGGGGACGGGGCGTCAGCGTTCGAATCAGCGCCACCACTACCGCTCGAAGAAGATCCATTACCGCCGGAGGAAGGCGCAGACGAGGCCGAGGCAGAGGGCGTCGGGGTCACCGATGAGCGCGAGGCATCCGAGGCATCTGCTGAGGGGGTCGCACGAGGGGACGGCGGAGCCACCGCCGTGGAGGGAGCGCTGGCTGACGCGTCACTTGCTGCATCTGAAGAAGCATCATCGGTCAGATCAAAATCGGGCTTGGCAGCATTATCAGCTGCGTTGTCCGCGGGAGACTCCGTCGGTCCATCGGTAACCACGTCAGAAGTCGCATGGGCATCAGGATCTGTCGACGGCTCATCCGCGGGTTCATGAGAAGGCTCATCCGTCGGCGTCAGAGAGCACACATGCGCCTGCGCGTTGGCCTCTACGACGGTCACAGACACCTGCACGTAGGTGCCGGTCACGCCATCGCCAATCATGATCGAGTGCTCAGAACCAACCGCCCACGTCGACGGCAGCTCAATATCAGCGCTAAATTCGCCGGCAGTCGATACTTCGGCAACGCTCCACGCAGTCTTATTACGAGCAACAGACGCAGGAACCCAGGCGGGAAGAGCGACGCCGTCGGGGCGAACTTCCTGCCCATCGTCGAGCGTGACGATGACAAAGCCGCGTGACGTCTCAGAACTAGCGCCCCAGCCTGAACCTTCCACATGTAGCGCAGACCCGACCGGAACGACCGACGAAACAACGATGGATGCACCCTCATCAGCAGCGGTGAGACACTGGCCACCCACGCCAGCAACTCCGTCAACACTGTATGCGGGCTGCGCAGCGACAAACACTCCACCGACGATGGAAGCAGACGCGGTCAGAGCCAGTAGAGGCATGCGCAGTCCCCTACGGTGCGATCGCATCTGTGTCGTCATCTGTGTCCTTTTCTATCTCGACGGGATGTCGTGCGGTAATCGGCTTCACCAGGCCTAGAATCAATATGTCAGTGTCCGAGTAACCACTAGCTACAGACACCATACTATTGCCTGATGCCTGTTCTGCAATTGCGAACAACAAGCAAATTACCGGAACATGCAGTCAAAACACGTTTTTATCAGGAAATATCAGCCTTTTAGCAACTTGTTGTGACTTATATTATCCAACAATCATGGGGCTGCGTGACCTGCCGGTCAACATTTGAGATATTGGGAATCACAACACACGGGTCACCGAGTCGGAATCACTAGTGGTGATCCAGTCTCAGGGTCGTCGATGATCCTGCACGGCACACTGAAAACACGTTCGATAAGGTCTGCCGTCACAACATCGCGAGGAGCCCCCTGGGCCACGATCTCACCGTCCTTCATGAACACGAGGTGCGTCGCGTAGCGGAATGCCAGATGCAGGTCATGCAGGACGGCAACGACCGTCACACCGTCCCTATGGAGGCGCTGCGCCAAACGTAGGACTTCCAGCTGGTGGTTGAGGTCGAGATACGTCGTTGGCTCATCAAGGAGCAAAATATCCGTCGCCTGGGCAAGCGACATCGCGATCCACACGCGCTGACGCTGGCCACCCGACAGCTCGCCAACGCGACGCCCCACCAGGTCAGCAACCCCAGCGTCCTTCATCGCACGCGCCACCGTCTCGTCGTCCTCGGTGCTCCACTGATGGAGCACCGACTGATAGGGATAGCGGCCACGAGCAACCAAATCCTCGACGAACATGTCGCCCGGAGCAACCGATGACTGAGCAAGCAAACCCAGGCGACGCGCAAGAGCCTTTTGATTCATGTCCGCAACGCTTCGTCCATCCAGCTCGACCGCACCGCGCCGCAGGCCGAGCACGCGGGCCAGCGAACGCAGGAGCGTCGACTTTCCACAGGCGTTCGGGCCAACGATGACAGTCAGTTCGCCTGGCAGAACATCCAGAGAAAGTCCTTCAAGGATGGGGGCATTTTTTCCATAGCCGACAACAATGTCCCGAGCACTCAGCCCACGGCTCGCAGCGGTCTCACTCACGATCTCACCTCACGAATCAACAACCAGAGAAGGTAGACGCCTCCAACAACGCCCGTCACGACGCCGACGGGAAGCTCGGCCGGAGCGACAAGCCTCTGTGCGCACACGTCTGAGACCAGCACAAGAAGAGCACCGACGAGGGCGGACGATGTAAATCCGACTCCCCCGCCGCCACACAGCCGGTGCGCGACATGAGGAGCCGCGAGAGCAACAAAAGCAACCGGTCCCGCCACCGATGTCGCGGATGCGACGAGTAGGATCGCGACGACGATAAGGAGTACACGGGTGCGACGCACTCGCACGCCAAGCCCCGTCGCAACATCGTCTCCCATAGCGACGAGACCGAGGGGCACCGCGAAGACGGCGCACACCACAACGACAACACCGATCACGATCAACAAAGGCATCAGACGCGTGATAGTAACGCCGGAGAATGAGCCGGCACTCCAGAGCTGGGCACGCTGCGCTGCTTCCAGCGGAGCCTTGACGATGAGCAGCGAATTGACTGCACGCAACGCCGCCGAGCAACCAATGCCAACGAGGACGACGCGAATACCCGTGACTCGCATACCACCCGCGCACGCGAGAATGACCGCACCCGAAAGGAGTCCTCCGAGCAACGCACCCACCCCAGTGACCGTGGGGCTCGAGCCCAGGATGATGATCGCAATCAGGGCGCCGGTCGCGCACCCCGTCGACAAACCGACGATGTCGGGGCTACCGAGTGGGTTGCCCGAGATTGTCTGGAAGATACGCCCGGCAATTCCAAGCGCTGCACCGACAGCAATCGCTGCGAGCATGCGCGGCAGGCGCACCGACTGAACAAAGTAGACACCCAGGAAATCGTCCCGGGGCCCGCCGTCTCCCAGAAGACGACGGAACGAGTCACCGGCACTGAGCCCGTAGTCCCCCAGAGTCAGCGAATAAACGGCTAGCGCGGCGAGGAGAACAAATCCGATGAGCACGACGGCGGCGCTGCGTCGGTGCACGCGCACCGACAAACGGCGCAGCGAAACGGTCTTGTAGCGCGAGGGAGCTGGCGTCATGACATGCCCTTTCCGCGCGCCCCCAGGATGAAGAACGGAGCACCAATCAGAGCGACGATGACGCCCACGGGAACCTCGGACGGGGCAAGCACGAGGCGTGAGACGACATCAGCACCGCACACCCAAGCAGCTCCGACCACGATAGACCAGAAGGCGATCGCCCCCTGCCGGGCTCCAACGATTCGTCGAACCATCAGCGGCACCGCGAGGCCGACGAACGTGAGGGGCCCTCCCAGAGCAGTCGCTCCCCCGGCCAGTGCTGTCACTGCGACAACCCCGAGCACACGGATCAGACGCACGCGCACTCCAAGGCTCACCGCGGCGTCGTCGCCGAGCGCGAGGACGCCCAGTGCCGAGGTAATGAGAAGCGCAACGACAACACCGCCGGCGATCACTGCACCCGCGCTCGCCACCGAGGCCATATCAACGCCTTCCAATGATCCCGATGCCCAGTATCGGAATTCATTGAAGGCGTACTGGTTCGCGGCGAGGACAGCCTGAGTGAGTGAAGCAAGAGCGGCCGATACGGCAATGCCGGCCAGGGCGAGGCGCGATCGAGATCCTCCCCCGCTCCCCGAAATAGCGAAGACAAGACCGGCTGCCACGCCCGCGCCGACAAGCGAAGCGCCGAGAGTCGCCGCGCGGGTAGCGACGCCACTCGCGGCCGTCACCGCCACAACAAGGAATGCAGCTCCAGCGTTGATGCCGAGGACGCCTGGATCGGCGAGAGGATTTCGGGTCATCGCCTGCATGATGGAACCTGCCAGCCCCAGCGCCCCACCGATGACGAGCGCGGCGACGGTGCGCGGAACACGCAGTTGCGTGACCACCTGGGCATCCTGGCTGACTCCGCCGTTCACGAGCGCGTCCCACACCACGTCGGGAGCAATCTGGCGCGAGCCCAGAGCGAGGGACGCAAGGGTGACGGCGGCAAGCACCAGCGTCGCCACTGCGCAGGCAATGGCGACGCTGGTGATGCGACGAGTAGTCATGTCAGGTCATCGACCCGGTGTGTTCGTCCATCGACCTCAGGAGGCCGGAACGAACTGGGCCTCAATGCTCGAGATGATGCCGTCCATGAGGAGGTAACCACCGGTGGAGGTCCACAGGGACCCGTCGACGGGAATGACGTGGTTCGCCTGGACGGCGCGGAGGGAGTCGAAGCCGACGGTGGTCTTCGCCTCTTCGAGGGCTGCAGCTGAGGCCTCGACGCCCGTGTTACCACCGGCGGAGGGGTTGTTGACCGAGGCCTTGCCCAGCGTGCCGAAGAAGATCCAGTCGGCGTCGATCTGATCGATGTTTTCCAAAGAGACGGGTTCGGAGTGGCCCTCACCGTCACGATCCTGGTTTGCGGGACGCTTCATGCCGAGCGCGGTGAGAGCCTGGCCAGCGGGGAGCTCCTTGAGGATGAGGCCGGCGCTATCGCCCTGCCAACGCACGACCGAGTAGGTCTGATCGAGGTAGCCGGCGTCCTTCAGGCGGGCACTAACGGAGGCAACGTGCTGGTCGAATTCTGCGAGCTTGGCCTCAGCCTGGTCAGCAACGCCGAGCGCGTCGGCCGTGAGGGTGAAGGTCTCGCGCCAGTCGCCGCCCTTTTGCGTGGTGAAGAAGAGGGGAGCGATCTGACTCAGGGCGTTGAGCGTCTCGGTGTCATTGTTCTTCACAGAGGTGCCATCAACAAGGATGAGGTCCGGGTGTGCCGCACCGATAGCTTCGAGGTTGGGGGTGCCGATCGAACCGAGGATCGGAATGTCGCCCGCGCGATCGATGAGGTAGTTGGGAACGGTCTGCTGGCCGCGGCCCGAGACGACACCAATCGGCGTCACGCCCAGGGCGAGCGCATTGTCGGTCGTCGGCTCGGAGAGCGTGACAACACGGCTGGGGTGCGACGGCAGGGTAACCTCCTGGCCGGACGCATCGGTGACG
>CATYYP010000114.1 GCA_958415245.1 Schaalia odontolytica
GCCCCGGCGTGCGAGAACGGTCGAGATGATCGCGACCATAATGTTGGACAGCTCGGTGAAGTAGGACAGGCAATTGATGAGGCGCTCGGGCGCGCCCACCCAGCCGTGAGCGGCGCCCGCGAAGAGGCCCTCCTCGACGTAGGTCGGCGCAGCGTAGCCATCAAAGGCCGTAATGATGAGGGTGGCGGCAACGCCCGCCCAGGCGAGGGCGGCAACCACCCAGTAGGCGGCGCGCCCGCGGCGGCTCAGTTCAGTCATAGTCATCGTCTTCGATGATGGCACAGCGGAAAAACGCAGTCACGGTAAGGGGGCAAGTATCCCACGACCCGGGCATCCCACTTGCTCCCGGCTATCTCGCTTCCACCCCCTCATTTCCGCACGTCATTCGTTATTCGGATCGGCGTTGAGAGCTCACAAACCGCAGAATTTCAACGACCAATCTTCAAAACCTGAAGGAGGTCTGAGGGAATTACGTGCGAAATTTGGGGGGCGCGGGAGTATCGGCGGCTGGGATGAAGACCAGGCAGAAGCGTAGGACAACGACGGAAACAGGACGAGGCCGGTGCCGCACGCACGCTAGACGACGCCAGGTCAAACCTGGGCGAGGTCCGCGACCTCTGCGTCGGTCAGCTCGACGAGGTCGAGGGGGCTCAGTTCGACGCTCAGGCCTCGGCGCCCGCCCGAGACGATCATGGTCTCGTGGTCCAGGCACGCCGAGTCGATGAACAACCGATGCACAGTGGTCTGCCCGAGCGGGCTGATCCCGCCCACGACGTAGCCGGTGCGGCGCTGTGCGACGGCCGGGTCAGCCATGGCGGCGCTCTTCGCGCCGGCGGCCTTGGCGATCAGCTTCATGGACAGGTGAGCCAGGGCGGGCACGCAGCCGACGACGAACTCGCCGGTGGGCTCCAGGCGCACCATGAGGGTCTTGAAAGCCTGGGTGGGGTCGATCCCCAGCTTCTCGACGGTTTCTTCCCCGAACGCCCGGGCGGCCGGGTCGTGCTCGTACTCGTGAACGGTAAAAGCAACGCCGGCCGCCGTGAGCGCCTCGATGGCGCGGGTGGGGCCAACGCCGTGGTCTTTGCTGTGTTTACGAGCCATGACCCCAGTGTAGGACGCGTCAGAGGATGGACGTGGTCGGGTCGTCGATGACGGCCTTGCCGAAGGGGAAGCAGGTGATCGGGATCATCTTGAGGTTGGCGATGGCCAGCGGGATACCGACGATCGTGACGGCCTGCGCGGCGGCGGTGGTGATGTGGCCGATGGCGAGCCACAGACCCGCGACCAGGAACCACACGATGTTCATGAGGCCAGAGCCCGCGCCCACGCCCGGCTTGTCGATGACGCGCTTACCGAAGGGCCACAGCACGTATCCGGCGATGCGGAAGCAGGCCACGCCCGCGGCGATCGTGACAATGAACAGGCAGGCGACGACACCCGCGAGGAGGTAGCCCAGAAAGAGCGGGAGCCCTCCGAAGAAGAACCAGATGATGTTGAGCAGGGTACGCATGGCGTGTCCTTTCGTTGTTCTGTGAACATACTAGTCTGACACGCCGCTCGGCTCAGATGTCCCTGAGTCATCCCTGATTGGCCCCTGATAGCGCCTGCCCGTCTACCATGAGGGCATGAGCATTCCCAAGGCCATCGCCGCAGCCCGCGACCGCATCGACCGCGCGACGTCCGCGTGCGGTCGCACCGATTCGGTGCACCTGGAGCTGGCGGTTAAGACGCGCACGCCCGAGGAATGCCGCGAAGCCGCCGCCGCCCTGAGCGAGGCGGGCCTGCCCATCCTGCTCGGCCACAACCGCGTCCAGGAGGCGCGCGCGACGGCGGACGCGATCCGTGAGGTGCCCGGCGCACGCATCCACCTGATCGGGCCCCTGCAGTCCAACAAGATCAACCACGCGCTGGCCTGCGTGGACGCGATCGAGTCGCTGGACTCCCCCGCCCTGGCCTCGAAGATCGACGCACGGGCGACCGGCACACTCCCGGTGTTCGTCGAGGTGAACGTCTCGGGTGAGGCCACGAAGCACGGCTGTGCCCCCTCCGACGTCTCCGAGCTGATCGACGCGGTCGAGGCCTCGGCCCACCTGCAGCTCACTGGCTTCATGACGGTGGGCCTGAACTCCCCCATCGAGGCCGACGTGCGCGCCGCGTACGCGCAGCTGCGCGACATCAGGGACGAGGCGGCCGCGCGCCTGGGCGTCGAAGAGTCGGACCTGGCGCTCTCGATGGGCATGAGCCGTGACCTCGAGTGGGCAATCGCAGAGGGGGCGACAATCGTGCGCCTGGGAACAGCCATTTTTGGCGCCCGCCACGTCTAAGCAGACCGCTCACTCGGGCTGACGCCCCGCCCGGTAGGATTGTCTCCATGATGACTGTTCTCGCTGGAATGTCCGCGGCGATCCTGGCGCTCGCCCCGATCACTAATCCGATCGGTGGCCTCGCGGCGTTCGCGGGCCTCACCGCCGACAATGCTCCGGCTGCGGTGCGCTCGCAGGCATGGAAGACAGGCATCTACGTGTTCGCCATCCTGACGGTGTTCGCGGTCAGTGGCTCGCTCATCATGCGTTTCTTCGGCTTCGACCTACCCTCGCTGCAGATCGCGGGTGGCTTGGTCGTCGCGCACTCGGGTTTCTCGATGCTGGAAAACAAGCGCCGTGCCACCCACGAGGAGGCTCAGCACGCGACCTCCAAGCCGGATGTGTCCTTCTCCCCCATGGCGCTCCCCCTCATCGCGGGGCCCGGCTCAATCGGCGTGGTCATCGCGCTGGCCGCCCGCAACACGGCCATCGGTTTTCATGTCGGCATCGTCCTAGGAATCGCGGTAAGTGCCGCCATCATCGCGCTGCTGCTGCGCTACGGCACGCCCTGGATCGACAAGCTGGGCGCCACCGGCGTCGGAGCGATCGTTCGCATCATGGGCTTCCTGATCCTCGTCATCGGCGTCGAGCTCATCATCCACGGGGTGCGCGCGCTCCAGCTCTTCTAAGCGGAAGCCCGCCCCGGCCTCGTCGAAACGACACCGAAGCGGGCCACGAACACGCGGCGCTCAGGGGATGCGGTGCACCCACTCCTCGCGCGCGAACTTCGTCTCGCAGCGCTTGCGCGCGACCTCGAGATCCGCTTCGGTGATGGTGCCGACGCTCGCGTTGTACTTCTCCTTGAAGTGGTCGAAGAACACCTTCAGGATCTCTTCGCGGGGAAGCCCGGTCTGGGAACGCATGGGGTCCACGCGCTTGACGGCGCTGCGGGTGCCCTTGTCGCGGATCTTCTCCATGCCGATGCGCAGGACTTCGTTCATCTTGATGGCGTCGATGTCGTAGGCCATGGTCACGTGGTGGACCATGTAGCCGTTGGCCCAGCGCTTCTGCGCGGCGCCGCCGATCTTGCCGAACTCGGAGGCGATGTCGTTGAGCGGCACGTACTTGGCCTTGATGCCCAGCTTTTCGAGGACCTCCATGACCCACTGATCGAGGTAGGGGTAGGCCTGCTCGAAGCTCATTCCCTCCACAAGGGCGGTGGGGATGACGAGCGAGTAGGTGATGCAGTTGCCGGGCTCCATGAACATGGCGCCGCCGCCGGTGACGCGCCGCGACACGGTGATGCCGTAGCGCTCCACGCCGTCCTGCTGGATTTCGTTCTGGTAGGACTGGAAGGAACCGATGACGACCTGGGGTCCGTTCCACTCCCACAGGCGCATGAAGGGCTTGCGGCGCCCAGCGGCCACATCCTCGACCAGGGTTTCGTCCATGGCGACGTTGATCATCGGGTCAACGACGGGGCCGTGGATGACGTCGAAGTCGATGTCGTCCCACGACAGGGCGGCGCCCAGCGCGCGGCGTACGGCGATGCCGACGGCCTCGGGGGTCACCCCCATGAGGGTGTCGCCTTCGTGGAGGGCGGCCTCCACGCGCGCGGCCAGATCCTTCGCGCTCGACGAGGCCGGGGCCCCTTCGAGGGACGCGGTGATCCGGGTGAGCACGTCGTCGGGGTCGAGGAAGAAGTCGCCGGACACGCTCACGCGCGCGAGGCGATCCTCCTCCACGTCGGTGTCGACGACGACGAGCTTTCCTCCGGGGACTTTGTACTCTCCATGCATGCCCACGATTGTAGGCGCTTCGCTCACGCCCAGTCGGGCAGGACGCGCACGCCGCCCTTGTCGGCGGATGCAGCGAGCATGCCGTAGACGCGCAGGGCGTCGGAGACCTGGCGGGCGCGAGGCTTGGAGGGCTTCCACGGCGCGGCGCCCTTTTCGGCGCGGCGGCGCTCGAGTTCCTCGTCGCTCACGTTCGCGCGCAGGACACGGTTGTTGACGTCGATTTCGATCTCGTCGCCGGTGCGCACGAGGCCGATCGCGCCGCCGGCCGCGGCCTCGGGCGAGATGTGACCGATGGAGATGCCAGACGTACCGCCGGAGAAGCGACCGTCGGTGATGAGGGCGCACTTCTTGCCCAGGCCCAGACCCTTGAGGTAGGAGGTCGGGTAGAGCATTTCCTGCATGCCGGGGCCGCCCTTGGGGCCCTCATACTGGATGACGACGACGTCGCCTTCCTTGACTTGCTTGCTGAGGATGGCCTCGACGGCTTCCTCCTGGGATTCAACGACGAATGCCTTGCCGACGAAGTGGAAGAGGGACTCGTCGATGCCGGCGGACTTGATGATCGCGCCGTTGGCGGCGATGTTGCCGTAGAGGACCGCAAGGCCGCCGTCCTTCGTGTAGGCGTGCTCGACGGAGCGGATGCAGCCGGCCTCGGAGTCGGTGTCGAGGGACTCGAAGAGGTTGGCGGTCGAGAATGCCTGGGTGGTGCGCACGCCGCCGGGGGCAGCGAGGAAGCGATGCTTGGCCTCGTCGGTGGCGGTTCCGCTGCGCACGTCCCACGCGCCCAGCCAGTTCTCCAGGTTGTCGGAGTGGACGGAGTGGACGTCGCGGTTGAGCAGGCCGGCGCGGTCGAGCTCACCGAGCAGGGCGGGGATGCCGCCGGCGCGGTGGACGTGCTCGATGTGGTAGGTCGTGGAGTTGGGGGCCACCTTGCACAGGCAGGGCACGCGGCGCGAGATCGCGTCGATGTCGTCGAGCGTGAAGTCGACGCCGGCCTCGTTGGCGATGGCGAGGATGTGCAGGACGGTGTTGGTGGAGCCGCCCATGGCCACGTCCAGGCTCATGGCGTTCTCGAAGGCTTCCTTGGTGGCGATGGAGCGCGGCAGGACGGAGTCGTCCTCGTTGTCGTAGTAGGCGCGGCACATGTCGACGATGCGCGTGCCGGCCTCGGTGAAGAGCTTCTTGCGTTCGATCTGGGTGGCCAGGGTGGTACCGTTGCCGGGCAGGGCCAGGCCGATAGCCTCGTTGAGGCAGTTCATGGAGTTCGCGGTGAACATGCCGGCGCAGGAGCCGCAGGTGGGGCACGCGTTGGCTTCGATGCTGGCGAGCTGGTTGTCGCTGACGGAGTCGTCGACGGCCATGACCATGGCGTCGATGAGGTCGAGGCGGTGTTCGACGACGCCGTCGACGGCGGCGCCGGATTCCATGGGGCCGCCGGAGACGAAGATGGTGGGGATGTTCAGGCGCATGGCGGCCAGGAGCATGCCGGGGGTGATCTTGTCGCAGTTGGAGATGCACACGAGGGCGTCGGCGCGGTGCGCGTTGACCATGGTTTCGACGCAGTCGGCGATGAGGTCGCGGCTGGGCAGGGAGTAGAGCATGCCGTCGTGGCCCATGGCGATGCCGTCGTCGACGGCGATTGTGTTGAATTCCTTGGCGACGCCGCCGGCTGCTTCAATGGCTCCGGCGACGAGGTCACCCATGTTCTTCAGGTGCACGTGGCCGGGGACGAACTGGGTGAAGGAGTTGGCGATGGCGATGATCGGCTTGCCGAAGTCGCCGTCCGTCATGCCGGTGGCGCGCCACAGGGCGCGAGCTCCGGCCATGTTGCGGCCTTGGGTGGATGTTGCCGAGCGCAGCGGGCGACTCATGATGTGCCTTTCTTTTGCCTTGTAATGACTCAACAGTAGGAGCGTGAGCGCCGCGTTTCCGTGCGGGTTTCGTCTCATGGACGAGGCCGGGGCTGGGTGGGGGCGGTTTTCGCGCGGTATTTCGGGGGCTGTGGTGAGTGGGTCGCCGTGTCAGTGGGTGGACGCTTGTGGG
>CATYYP010000115.1 GCA_958415245.1 Schaalia odontolytica
GCCGAGGACCGACCAGGAGCCGCAGGACAGGAAGTAGGCGCGCTTACCTTCCTCGATGGGCAGGCCGTGGACGGCGCACGCGGAGTCGTGGGCACCGCCGCGCACGACGGTCAGGGTTTCGAGGCCGGGGACCGTGCAGGGGCCGACGACAGTGCGGTCGGCGGACAGATCACCGAACCAGCCGCGCGGGATACCGAGACGGTCGAAGACCTCGTCATTGAAGTCGCCGCCACCCGGGGTGAGCAGGCCGGAGGTCGAGGCGATCGTACGCGACCAGCCGACGACGCCGGTGAGGCGGTACGCAAAGTAGTCGGGCAGGAAGAGGGCAGCGGCGACGCGCTGCGCATCGGCGGGGTTTTCCTGCAGGTAGGCGAAAAGCTGGTTCGCCGTGTTGATGGTGGCCGGCTGGTTGCCGGTCAGGTCGAAGAACTCGCGGTCGCCGATGCGATCGCGGAAAGCGTCAAGGGTGCGGGAGGTGCGCTCGTCGCGGTAGGCAATAACGTCACCAACGAGATCACCGTTCTCGTCGAGGGGAGCCCAGTCCACACCCCATGTGTCAATGGAGACCGCGCGGGCGTCCGGGAACTGTTCGAGGGCCTTCTTCAGGCCGGTGATCGTCTCGGCCTCCATCGTTGCCACATCCCACGTGAGGGTGCCATCTTCGCGGCGGCGGGCCTCGTGCTTAAAGCGGTGGATGTCGGTGACGTCGAGGCGTCCGTCGTGCAGCGTTCCGGCGAGGACTCGTCCGGATGCGGATCCAAGGTCAACAGCAAGTACGGTGGTCATTGAAGGTCTCCTGCTCAAAACGCCCTCGCGCGGCGCGTCCCGTCGTTGGGTTCTCGTGCGGCTTTCCTCATCGGCGAGGCCGGGGCCGCAACCCGGGTGTGGTGCCCTCTCTGGGAGGGCGTGCCCGGCCGGGCTCGGGGAGAGAGGACACCCAAGCCCGGCCGGGAGTTGCATCAGCGGTACATCGGACCGAAGGTGTCGCAGGCGCGGAAGTCCGCAGCCTCGAGGGATTCGGTGCCGAACAGCGACCACGCCTTGGGACGGAAGATCCGCTCCTCGGGGACGTTGTGCATGTTGACCGGGATGCGCAGCATCGACGCCAGCGTGATGAGCTGACCGCCGATGTGGCCGTAGGAGATCGCTCCGTGGTTAGCGCCCCAGTTGTTCATCACGTCGTAGACGCTCTTGAACGCGCCCTCACCCGTCAGGTTCGGGACGAACCAGGTGGTGGGCCACTCAATGTTGGTGCGTTCTTCGATGGTGAAGGCGACCTCGTCGGGCAGCTCGACCGTGTAGCCCTCGGCGATCTGCATGACCGGTCCGAGGCCGCGCACCAGGTTGATGCGGCACATCGTCACGGGCATCTCGCCGGAGGTGCGGAAGTGGGTCGAGAAACCGCCGCCGCGGAAGTAGCCGGTCGAGGCCGGGTGGAAGGTCGTGGCCTCGAGCGTGGCGTCGCGGTCCTCCTCGGTGAACTCGTACCAGGGCTTGATGACGTTCTTGCCGTCGCGCACAGCCTTGCCGGCACCGTCCAGCGTGGTCGAGCCGGAGTTGCGCAGGTCGAGCAGACCGGCAGCGGCGCGGCCCTCGGGCTTCCAACCGGTGGCCTTCTCGATGGACTCGGGGCTCCAGTAGGTACGAACGTCGGAGAAGATCTGCGGCGTGTTGGTCAGCAGGTAGCCGAACAGCATCGAGGCACCGTTGAGCGAGTCGTTCTCGGTGGCCACGACGGAGGGCTGGCGGATGCCGGTCCAGTCGAAGTTCGTGTTGAGGATGGTCTCCAGAACGTCGCCGTTGGGGAAGTGGTCGGTCCACTGACGCTGACCCTGGAAGCCGGCCGCGATAGCACCGTGGCCGCCGGCCTCTTCCTCAAAGCCCAGCTCGGCCAGGCGCGGGTTGCCGTGCATGAGGTCGCGGGCAATGATCGTCATCTTGGTGACGAACTTCCACCAGTCCTCGTGCTTCTCGGGGTACTGCCACTCCGGCGGGTTCCAGTCCTTGCCCTGCTTGAAGTTCTCGCGGATCCACTGGTAGGCCTGCTCGTACTCTTCGGGATCGTAGATACCCTCTTCGATGCGGCGGGTGAACTCGGTCATGTCGATGTACTCGTTGCGCATGCCGAGGTAGGAGCCGAAGAAGTCGGGGTCGACGACGGAGCCAGCGATACCCATGGAGACGGAGCCCATGGACAGGTAGGCCTCACCCTTCATCTGCGCGACGGCCAGGCCGGCGGTCGCGTAGTCGAGGAGGCGGGTACGCACGTCCTCGGGGATAGAGGTGTCGTCAGCGTCCTGCACGTGCTCGCCGTAGATGCCGAAGGCGGGGATGCCGATCTGGGCGTGGCCGGCCAGGGCGGCGGCGAGGTACACGGCGCCGGGGCGCTCGGTGCCGTTGAAGCCCCAGATGGCGTGCGGCATCGCGGGGTCCATGTCGGTGGTCTCGGTGCCGTAGCACCAGCAGGGGGTGACCGTCAGGGTCAGGCCGACGTTGTTCGCGCGGAACTTCGCGGCGCAAGCCTGGGCCTCGTGGACGCGGCCGATCGTGGTGTCAGCGATGACGACCTCGACGGGGCTGCCGTCCGGGTAGCGCAGGTTGGAGGTGAAAAGCTCGGCGACGGACTTCGCCATGTTCATGGTCTGCTCTTCGAGCGACTCACGAACGCCCTTGCGGCGGCCGTCAATAGTGGGGCGGATTCCGATGCGGGGGTGGTTTGTCATTATTCCTTCATCCCTCATGGTGACGTCGATGTCGGAGCGCGGGGGCGCTCGCCCCCTCGGATCCTTTGAACAAAAAAGTGCCGGGTCCGCAGGTCCCACCCCACTAGTGCGGAGTGGGACCCACGGCGGGCCACCGGGTCAGTTTGTCACTTCCCCAGCCCCGGCCTCGTGCCCGATGGAGCTATCGGCTCACTCGTACAGGTTCGCCTTGATATCGGCGTTGTCGATGTTGGTCTTGTCGTACCAGGCGAAGCCCGAGTCGATGACCTTGGGCAGCTCACCCTTGTTGATGGCGACGACAGCAGCCTTGACCGTGTAGTAGCCGATCTTGACGGGCGACTGGGTCACGGCGCCAGCCTCGGTGCCGGCCTTGATGGCGTCGATCTGGGTCTTGCCCGAGTCGAAGCCAACAACGGTGACCTCCTTGCCGGACTCAGCGACACCCTGAACGATGCCCGAAGCGGCGGCCTCGTTGGAGCCGTACATGCCGACGATGTCGGAGTTGGCCTGGATGATGGACAGCGAGGTGTCGGCGGCCTTGGTGACCTCACCGGCGATCTGCTCGTCGAGGAGCTTCAGGTCGGCGGGAGCATTGGCCTTGAAGTACTCCTTGAAGCCCTCGCAGCGCTGCTTGCCCGTGGTGGAGGTCGAGTCGTGGCAGACCATACCGACCGAGCCCTTCTTGCCCTTGAGCAGCTCGATCATGTGCTTGGCGGCTTCCTCGGCGGCCTTCTTGTTGTCCGTCTGGACGGTGGTCACCGGGATGTCGGACTCAACACCGGAGTCGAAGGCGACGACCGGGATGCCCTTGCCCTGGATCTCGGTGAGCAGGTCGGCGGCAGCCTTGGAGTCGAGGGCGGCGAAGCCGATGGCGGCCGGGCCAGAGTCCAGAGCGGACTTCAGCTGGTCGGTCTGCTCGGTCACCTTGGTCTCGTCCTGCGGGCCGACGAAGTTCACCTTGTAGCCCAGCTCCTCGCCGGCCTGCTCGGCGCCTTCCTTGACGGCCTGCCAGAAGCGGTGCTGGAAGCCCTTGGAGACCAGGTAGATGGTCTTGGTGCCGTCGCCCTTGACCGCGGCCTTCTCCCAATCCTGCATGTCGCCGGAGGTGTCAACCTTGGCGGAGCCGGAGGACGCGCTGGGCTTGGCGTCGGAGGAAGAGGATGAGGAGGAGGAGTCCGTTGAGGTCGTGCAGGCAGCCAGGCCCAGGGCCATGGAGCCGACGGCGGCGGCGGCGAAGATACGTCCGATGGGGCGCATTGGTTTTCCTTTCGTGGGGGGCGGGAGTGTTCCCGCCTTTCTGGGGGGTGAACCAGCGTTGGTTCACGGGTGTAATTGGGATGGATGAAGGATCAGGCTGCGTTTTCGCGGATGCGACGCAGGTTGTCGATAACGACCGCCAGGAGCAGGACGATACCGGTGACGACGAACTGCCATTCGGCGGCGATACCCATCATCGTCAGGCCCTTCTTCAGGGTCTCCATGATGATCGCGCCAACCAGGGCGCCGGGGATCGAGGCGCGGCCACCCGACAGGGAGGTGCCGCCGATGACTGCCGCAGCAATAACGTTGAGCTCCATGCCCACGCCCTCAGCGGGCTGGACAAGGCCACCACGGGCCGAGTAGAGGACCGCACCGATGGCCATGAAGGCACCCGCGACGACGTAGATGATGATCTTCCACAGGCGCACGTTGACGCCCGAGAGACGCGTGGCCTCCTCGTTGGAGCCGATCGCGAGGGCGTAGCGGCCCAGCAGCGTCTTGTTCATGAGGAAGGTAGCCAGGATCGTGAGGATCACGAAGATCAGGACAGCGTTGGCGACGTAGGGGATGATCGTGCCGCTAGCGATGAACTTGTAGCCCGGGTTGGCGATCGAGATCGACGCCTTGTCGGAGATGATCAGCGCGAGGCCTCGGGCGACCATCATCATGGCGAGCGTTGCGATGAAGGGCGGCAGGCCAAGGATCGAAATGTTGAGGCCGTTCACGAGGCCGATCGCCATACCGACCAGCAGCGTCAGGATCAGGCCAGCGCCCAGGGGCAGGTTCATCTTGTCGCCCGCCAGGAAGACACCGGCCATAACGGCCACGAGGCTCAGACCCGTACCGACGGAAAGGTCGATACCGGAAGTAGCGATGACGAAGGTGGCGCCCAGGGCCATGACGCCCGTGTAGGCAGACTGCAGGACGATACCCAGGTACACGTCACGATTCACGAACGCGAAGTTGGGCACTGCAAAGCTAAAGAATGCCAGAACGACCAGCAGCGCCAGCGTCACAAGCAGCAGCTGCATGTTGTTCTTCATGAAGGTCTTGAAAGGCGACGGCGCCTCCAGGCCCTTGTTATCGACGACGGCGGTGCTCACGCGTGTACTCCGTTCGCTTCCTCCTGGCCGACGGTGGCCAGTTCCATGATGTTTTCTTGGGTGGCTTCCTCGTTGTCGAGGGTGCCGATGATGCGGCCGTGGGCCATGACGGCGATGCGGTTCGCCAGACGCAGGACCTCGGGTAGCTCCGAGGAGATGACGATGATCGCCTTACCCTGCTGTGCCAGGTTTTCGAGCAGCGTGTAGATCTCGTCCTTCGCGCCCACGTCGATGCCGCGCGTCGGCTCGTCGAAGATCAGGATGTCAGTGTCACGCTCCAGCCATTTGGCCACGACGACCTTCTGCTGGTTACCGCCCGAGAGGCTACGGACCTCGACGTCGACGCCGGGGGTGCGCGTGCGCAGCTTCTCCACGTACTGCTGGGCAACCGCACGCAGCTTCCTGGTCGCGACGACCGAAGCGTTCGTGAAGTGATCCATGGCAGCCATGCCCGTGTTGAAGGACAGGTCCTTGTCGAGGAGCAGGCCGTACTGCTTGCGGTCCTCGGACAGATAGCCGATACCGTTCTTCACGGCGTCCGTCGCGCTCTTGATGCTGACCTTCTTGCCGTGGACGTAGATATCGCCCGAGGTGTGGGGGTCAGCGCCGAACAGGGCGCGTGCGACCTCGGTGCGGCCGGCGCCAACCAGGCCCGCGAATCCGAAGATCTCGCCCTTCTTGACCTCGAAGGAGACGTCGTGGACGGCCTTGACGGTCGAGAGGTGCTCGACGCGCAGGACGGCCTCGTCGGAGAGCGGCTTGGTGGTGGGACGCGCGTCCGCGGGGACCTCGCGACCGACCATCATCTTGACGACCTCACTCATGGGGGTCGAGGCCGTGTCCACCGTGCCGATGTACTTGCCATCGCGCAGGACCGAGATGCGGTTGGTGAGCTCGGTGAGCTCGGGCATACGGTGCGTGATGAAGATCAGGCCGGTCGTCGGGCACACGAAGTCGCGCACCAGCTCGAACAGGGACTCGGTCTCGGTCGTGGTCAGAGGAGCCGTAGGCTCGTC
>CATYYP010000116.1 GCA_958415245.1 Schaalia odontolytica
GTAGGTCCCCACCTTGCGGTGGGTGGGCGACACCGACAGGATCAGGTAGCCGTCGGCCCACTTATACCCATTGGGCGAGATCCACTCCTTATGCCCCGCCCGCGCATACTTGAGGGTCGCCTCGTCGAGGTTGTCATCGACCAGGTCATCGGTCGACAAGATGACGAGGTGGATGGGACGCGTGAACTTAACGTCACCGAGGGCTTCTGTCAGCGGACGACCGTCGATCGGCTCGAAGCTTCCCGTCTCGTCGTGCACCTCGACGGAGGGAGCGAAGAGGTCGTTTGCCGGCACCGTGGGCCGGGTGAAATCAACGAGAGAGAAGACCAGCCACACGGGAACGCAGATCGCCATGACGACCCCCAGCAGGATCCGCCCCACTCCTCGCAGCGAGCGCTTCACGTCTCGCGCCGTCATATGTCCGCGTTCCTCGTTCGCCAATTCGGTCGTCGTAGAAGTCATACAGCCACTCTGACACGACGGTCAGGGTTATGCTCGGCGGCGCAGTTGTTTTCGAGACAAGAAAACGGGACGAGCGGCCCCTGTCTCTCGCTCAGTCCGATGAGGAGCCGCCGCCTGCCTCGTCCACGTCGCCGCTCAGATATTGATCGAGATACATGGGCAGCAGGTAGATGGACAAGCCGCCAGCCGTCAGGACACCTGTCGCCGGAGCGGGTAGCCCTTCCAGGTCAACGCCCGCGGAGTTTGCGGTCAGTCGAATCGTGGCTGCCGGGTTGTACTCGATGTCAGTATCCGCGTCCTGGCTCCAATAGGCTGCGTCGTACTCCGCGTTCGCCGCGGTGAGCCTGATGCCCATGTTCTTCCATCGGGCGTAGCGTCGCCGTCCGCGCGGCGAGGCATCCGTTGCGAGAGTTGCCTCGATAAGCTCGGCGGTGCGCCCTCGCGCCTCGTTGGTGATCCGGTCGAGTTCTTCGAGGGCCTGAGCGGGACCTACCTGCCCATCCTCAAGGTGTGTCCCGAGGTCGTTCACCGTGTCCTTGTGGTCCCCCACGCGCTCCCTGAATCTCTCAATCTCCGCCAGGATGCCAGGATCCGTGTTGACACTTTCGAGGGTGTCTGCGACGTCGTCAAGGACGTCCAAGTCTTCGATGATCGGGCCGACCTCGCTCTTCCACACGTCGCGCCAGACGGGCGCGAGCGCGAAAAAGTCGCGCGCAGCCATGATCGCGGCATCCGCGTCTGCCAGGCGTTCCATCCGCGCAAGGATCTCATCCTCCGCGCCTGCCGATGCCTCGCTGAGCGACGCAAAGAAACCCGGAGGCCTATGCTCGGCGAGCCGAGCGCCAACGCTGACGCGTTCGGCTCGGGCACACTCGTGGCGCGCCGTCAGCCCGGTCTCGTAGTGACCTGCGCCGACGAGCGTGGAAAACACGCGCTCAACCTCTGCCCGCTGGCTCTCCAAGGCAGCCCATTTCTCAGCGAGCATCGTCTTCTTCTGACGTCCCGAGCGCCGCAGACCAGCGCCGCGCCACAGCACGCCAATTCCGCACAGCGCCATGACCCAGCCGGTCCAATTCGGCCAGTCCACAGCCTCCCCCATCCCGTGATGGGCATGGTCATAGATGGCGATCGCCAGCTGAAGGGGAGCCACCAGCAAGAGAAAAAGACCAAGAGCAAGGCGCAGACATCCGCGCACAGCACTCCAGGACCGACGCGAGGACTCCCGTCTCGCCTGCGCATTGATCGAATTCGGCGCCATGTTCACCATGCCCCAAGTCTGACACAGGCCACCATCAGTTGTCCGGTATTCAGGCGCGGACCGAAAAGAGAGCGGGGCGAGCGGCTCTCGCCACTCGCCCCGCTCTCACCCGCCGATCACTCGGAGGGCGTCGTCTTCTGGATGAGCATGAGGAACTCAGCGTTGGACTGGGTTTCCTTGAGCTTGTCGAGGACCAGCTCGAGGCCCTGCTGCTGATCGAGGGTGCCCAGGACGCGGCGGAGCCTCCACATGATGCGCAGCTCCTCGGGCTTGAAGAGCAGCTCCTCGCGACGGGTACCCGACGCGTTGAGATCGATCGCGGGGAAGATGCGGCGCTCGGCAAGCTGACGCGACAGACGCAGCTCCATGTTGCCGGTGCCCTTGAACTCCTCGAAGATGACCTCGTCCATCTTCGAGCCCGTCTCCACCAGCGCGGAGGCAATGATCGTCAGCGAGCCGCCCTCGGAGATGTTGCGGGCAGCGCCGAAGAACTTCTTGGGCGGGTACAGCGCGGACGCGTCGACGCCGCCAGAGAGGATACGGCCCGAGGCGGGTGCAGCCAGGTTGTAGGCGCGCGACAGACGCGTGAGCGAGTCGAGGAGGACGACGACATCCTGGCCCAGCTCAACGAGGCGCTTGGCGCGCTCGATCGCGAGCTCGGCGACGGTCGTGTGGTCCGATGCGGGACGGTCGAAGGTGGAGGCGATGACCTCGCCCTTGACGATCGAGCGCATGTCGGTGACCTCTTCGGGGCGCTCGTCCACGAGGACAACCATGAGGTGCACCTCGGGGTTGTTCAGCTCGATGGCCTTGGCCATCTGCTGGATGACCATGGTCTTACCGGCCTTGGGCGGGGAGACGATGAGGCCACGCTGGCCCTTGCCAACGGGGGCAACCAGGTCGATGACGCGCGGCGTGTAGGCCTTGGGAGACGTCTCCATACGCAGCTGCTCAGAGGGGTAGACCGGGGTCAGCTTGCCGAACTCGCGGCGCGCCTGCGCCTGCTCGATCGTCATGCCGTTGACGGAGTCGACGCGCACGAGGGCGTTGTACTTCTGGCGCTGACGCTCGCCCTCGCGGGGCAGGCGCACGGCACCGGCGACCGCGTCACCGGCGCGCAGGCCCCAGCGGCGCACGTTGCCGAGCGTCACGTAGACGTCGTTCGGGCCGGGCAGGTAGCCCGAGGTGCGGACGAAGGCGTGGTTTTCCTGGATGTCGAGGATGCCGGCGATCGGAGCGAGGTTGTCCTCGCCGCCGCGCGCGGGGCGGGCCTCGCGGTTCTCACGGCCCTCGCCACGGTTCTCACGATTCTCGCGATTCTCGCGGCCCTCGCCGCGGTTCTCACGGTTCTCGCGGTCGCGTCGGCCTCGGCGGCCGCGCTCACGGCGGGGGCGACGCGCCTCGGTGTCATCGCCGTCGGGCAGCTCGATGTTCAGGACGGTCTCGACGACAGTCGTGTCGGGCTCCGGGGTGGGCTCGGTGCGCTCGGCGGCCGGCAGGGGCAGGTCGAGGGTGACGTGCGCGGGCTCGACGGCGCCCTGGCTCACCGCGCGGCGGCGGCGGGAGCGTCGCGGAGCCTCGGCGGACGCATCGGAGGAGGAAGCCTGCTCAGCCGACTTTTCGGCGGCCGGCTTCTCAGCCTCGTCAGCCTTCTTCTTGGACGAGGCAGGGGCGTCCTTGCGCGGAGCCTTTTCCTGCGGGGTCGAGGCGCCGGCGCCGTTGCTCAGCAGCTCGATCAGCTGGGACTTACGAAGCTGGGAGATGCCCTTGAGGCCGCGGGAGGCGGCCAGAGCCTTCAGCTCAGGCAGCTTCATCGCCGACAGCGACACGGTCGTCTCGGCGGAGGTTTCGTTGCTCACGAAGTGATCCTTACTGGAATGCGCCCACAGCGGGCGAGGTGATTGCTCAAGCACATGAAAAAGCTTGATCAGGAAGATGCGCGAAAGAGGCGCATCGCGAAGGCCGAAGTCGAACATTCGTCTCGACCTGAAAAAAATATAGCAAGACCGCCAGCCCGCTGTCGATCAGACGGCACGGCTGGCGGTGCTTGCGCAGAAACTCACAGCGCGTAAATGCTCAGAATTCCACCTTAGAGAGGCTTCCGCGGGTGATCTGCACACCCTGCGGAGCCACGCCCATCGGGACGACTCGCCACCCGGCAGCCGCGGCATCCCGGCGGATGTCGGCGCCGACGGACTCCAGGGAGAGAACCGTCGGGCCCGCGCCGGAGACGACGGCGGCAAAGCCAGCGCCGCGCAGCCAGTCGACGAGGGCAAGAGAGGGTTCCATAGCGGCGCGACGCTGCTCCTGGTGCAGGCGGTCGCGCGTGGCCTCCATGAGGAGCGCGTGTAGGTCCGCTCCCCCGCTTGCCTGTGCATTGCCCGAGAGCACGGCAGCCAGCAGGGCGCCGCGAGCAACATTGAAGCTCGCGTCGCCGTGGGGCACGGTCGCGGGCAGCGCGGCACGCGCGGCGGCGGTACGCAGCTCGAAGTCGGGGATGAAGGCGACCGGGTGAATACCCTCGGGCGGGGCCAGGCGAACGCTGCCGACCTCGGACGTCTCCTCATCCATCCACGACACGGTCGCGCCGCCAAAGACGGCCGGAGCAACGTTGTCGGGGTGGCCCTCCATCTGCGAGCCGATCTCGAGGATCTCCTGGCGGCCGAGCACGTCGGCGTCACCGATGAGGGCGCGCGCCAGCGTCACGCCGGCGACGATGGCGCTCGCAGAGGAACCCAGGCCTCGGGAATGGGGAATGCGATTCGTACAATGCATGCGCACGCCCACCTGGGGCGCGCCGACGCGGTCGAGTGCGAGGCGCAGGGCGCGCACGACGAGGTTGTCCTCGCCCTGCTCAACGTTTCCGGCTCCCTCTCCTTCGACAACGACCGAGGTGGCCCCCGTCGTCGCGTGGACCGAGACCTCGTCCCACAGGTCGAGCGCCAGACCCATGGAGTCGAATCCTGGGCCGAGGTTTGCGCTGGTCGCAGGAACCTTCACCGCGACGAAGTCATCACGCAGGCGCACGTCACTCACCCTCAACGCGGATCGTGGAGGTCACCTCGCGCACGGCGTCGGAGACGGACAGCGCGCGGGCGACGGCGCGCAGGTCGGCCTCGCGGGCACGGTGGCTGGTCACGACGATGACACACGCGCCGGGCACTTCATCGTTGCGCTGGTGCACAGACTGGATGGAGACGCCGTGGCGGGCGAAGATGCCGGCGACGTCGGACAGGACGCCGAGGCGATCCTCGACCTGGAGGCGGATCTGGTAGCGCGTGTGCGTCGAACCGGGATCGAGGATCGGCAGGTGGGCGTAGACCGACTCGCGCGGGGCGTGCCCACCGAAGGCGCGGTGGTGGGCCGCCGCGACGAGGTCGGACAGGACGGCCGAGGCCGTGGGAGCGCCGCCCGCGCCCTGGCCGTAGAACATGAGTCGGCCCGCGGCCTCGCCCTCGACGAGGATCGCGTTGAAGGCACCGTCGACGGAGGCAAGCGGGTGATCGGAGGGAACCTGTGCGGGGTGGACGCGCATGGCGACGCCCTCGCGCCCGTCCTCGCCGATGCGACGCTCAGCGATAGCGAGGAGCTTGATGGTGTGGCCGACGCGAGCGGCCTCCTCCATGTCTTCCTTGGTGATGCTCGAGATGCCCTCGACGGCGACGTCGTCAATGCCGACGCGCGTGTGGAAGGCCAGGGATGCCAGGATGGAGCACTTGGCGGCGGCGTCGAAGCCCTCGACGTCCGCGGTGGGATCGGCCTCGGCGAAACCAAGGTCCTGCGCCTGCTTGAGAGCATCCTCGTAGCTCAGTCCCTTGGTACTCATCGCGTCCAGGATGAAGTTCGTCGTGCCGTTGACGATGCCCATGACGGTCGTGATGCGGTCGCCGGCGAGGGACTCGCGCAGGCCGTACACGACGGGGACGGCGCCCGCGACGGCCGCCTCGTAGTAGAGGTCGGCACCGTTGGACGCGGCGGCCTCGTACAGCTCGGGGCCGTGCGCGGCCAGGAGGGCCTTGTTGCCGGTGACGACCGAGATGCCCTGGTTGAGGGCACGCAGCACGAGGGTGCGCGCTGGCTCGATGCCGCCGATCAACTCGACGACGAGGTCCATGTTGTCGATCGCCTCGGCCGGGTCGGTCGTCAACAGCTCGCGATCGATCGGAGCGTCACGCGGGGCATCCACATTGCGGACGAGGACGCGGCGCACCTCCATCTCCGCCCCCGAGCGAGCGGCGAAATCCTCGCGGCTCGACTGCAGGATGCGAATGACCTGGCTACCGACGGTTCCGGCTCCAAGAACGCCAACTCCGAGGACAGGACGGGGTGCAGACATAGGACTTTTTCTCCTTAGTGGGACGGGCACTGATACCAGTG
>CATYYP010000117.1 GCA_958415245.1 Schaalia odontolytica
CGCCAACGCAGCGTCATCAGGAAGCCGACCATCATCGTGCCCAGGCCCACCGCGATGTTCCATGCGCCCAGCTTCGGAACCGGGTAGGTGCCCGACGAAATGTAGTAGACAACGACCCACAGCAGGCCCAGAATCATCAGGGCCACAAACGTGGGCGCCCACCAGGCGGGGCTAAGCGGAATACCGTCAGTCCAGTTCTGGATGTCGGTATCGTCCTCAACCTCGTGCCCATTCTTCTTACGCTTCTTGGATTCGGCCACGTCGGGTCCTCTCTGCTGGCCCGCGCGGGAAGAAAACCGCCCGGCGGTGATGAATTAGTCGCAACACTAGCGTAGTCTCGGACGTGGAAAGTGCCAAAGCGCAGCGCCACATAAGGGGGAAAGATGCACGCACGCAGCGTCCGCCACGTCGCCGGCGTGCTCGCCGTGACCGTCGCCTCCGGCCTCCTCTTCTCCGTCTCTGCGCTCAACGAACGCAAAAATCCCGCGGCAACCTCGGACCTGTCCACCCTCGTGCGCAACCGCCAGGAACAGGTCAAAGCCCTCGAAAACGAGGTCTCCTCGCTCGACACACAAATCCAGAGCTACACCTCCGTCGCCCCCCAATCCGGCGACGAGGATGTCTTCACCGCTCGCTCTACCCAAACCGTCACCGGCCCCGGCGTCCAAATCACTCTCAGCGACGCGCCCCCCGGAGAAATTCCCGAAGGCGCAACCCCCAACGACCTCGTCATCCACCAGCAAGACATCGAAGACACGATGAACGCGCTGTGGAGCGGAGGCGCCGAAGCCATGACTGTCCAGGGCGTACGCATCACCTCGCGCACCGTCATCCGCTGCATCGGCAACGTCATCCTCGTGGACGGAACCAGCTTCTCCCCGCCCTATGTGATCCAAGCAATCGGTGATCCTGCCACCCTGCGCGCGACGGTTACCGCAAACCCACGTATGGTGAATTATCAGGCCTACGTGACAAAGTACGGCCTCGGGTGGGACATGCAGACCAAAGACTCCCTGAGCTTCGCGCCCGCAACCACCCCGCTGACCGTCAACTACGCAACCGTGGAGGAACCGAATGGGTGAACACGTCGCCCCGACCACGCCGGCTAAGAAAAAGCGCTCCAACATCTTCTGGAACATCGTCGGTGTCGTCGGCGAACTGCTCATCACCTTCGCCATCATCGTCGGCCTCTTCTCCGTCTGGCAGCTCTACTGGACGACCTACGAGGTCGCTGGACAGGTCTCCCAGACCATCGCCTCGTACGAAGAAGAGCACCAGCCCGCCAAGCGCACCCTCGGCGAAGTGCGCACCGACGACCCGCCCGAGTTCACGCGCGAAGTCGGCGACGGCGAGGTCTACGGCCTCGTGCACGTGCCCACCTGGGACTGGATGAAGATCCCCCTCGCCGAAGGCACCACCTCCTACGTTCTCGACCAGGGATGGGCCGGCCACTACGACATGACCACCCAGCCCGGCGGCGTCGGCAACTTCTCCATCGCCGGCCACCGCCGCACCTACGGCAACAACTTCCGCTGGATCGACCGCCTCACCCAGGGCGACAAGGTCGTCGTGGAAGTCGACGACCACTACCTCGTCTACTCCATGGTCTCCTCCGAGATCATCGACGCAACCGACCCCACGCAGATGCGCGTCGTCGCCCCCGTCATCGACGACGTCTCCTGGTCCGAAACCCCCACCGAGCGTTGGATGACCATGACCACCTGCCACCCCGAATATGGCAACTGGCAGCGCTACATCGTCCATCTCAAGTTTGAATCCTGGACCCCCAAGGACACGGGCGTCCCCGCCGAACTCGTCGACGAACCCACGAACTGAAGGACCCCACATGTACGCATGGATCTTCCGCCACCTGCCCGGCCCCACCTGGTTCAAAGTCATTGAATCCCTGGCCCTCATCGGTGCGGCCGTCGCCGCCCTGTTCACCTGGGTCTACCCCTGGGTCCAGTCCTACCTGGAACTGGGACAGTCCTCCGTCGGCTGAGCCTGAGCCGCTCGCTTGAGGATGGGACGAGGCCGGGGAGACCCGGCCTCGTGTCGTATCCACGGACGTCGGCTGGGTGTCGCCGTACGCAACCGCGCGCCCGGAGAGCGGACAGCGCCCGCGCGCCCACTAGGGGAGCGCCCTACGATGGATGCCGGAGAAGAGGCCACGGCCTCGTACATGAAAGGACCCGCGATGGCACGAATCCTCTGCGTCGACAACTACGACTCGTTCGTCTTCACGATCGTGGGCTACCTGCGCCACCTGGGTGCGACCGTGGACGTCGTGCGCAACGACGTCGTGGATCCCGCCTGGTTCGAGGCCGGCTACGACGGCGTCCTCATCTCCCCCGGACCCGGCGACCCCAAGAGCGCCGGCGCCTCCCTGCAGACCATCGCCGACTGCGCCGAGCATGGCATCCCGATGCTGGGCGTGTGCCTGGGGCACCAGTCCCTCGGTGAGCTTTTCGGCGCGACCGTCGGGCACGCGCCCGAGCTCATGCACGGCAAGACCTCTGTCATCACGCACGACGGGCGTGGCGTCTTCGAGTGTGTGCCTTCGCCGCTGACCGTCACCCGCTACCATTCGCTGACGATCGACCCCGCGACCATGCCCGACGAACTCGAGGTCTCCGCGACCACCGAGTCCGGCATCATCATGGGCGTGCGCCACCGCTCCCTGCCCCTCGAGGGCGTCCAGTTCCACCCCGAGTCCGTCATGACCCAGTCCGGTCACCTCATGTTCGCCAACTGGCTGGCCGCCTGCGGCGACGCCGACGCGCGCGAGCGGGCCGTCTCTCTGAAGCCCGTCGTCGCGGAGCGTTTCAAGCTTTAGGTTGCGCGTTCTGGGGGTTTTTCGCCATCTCGCGCCCTATGAGAGCGTGTCATCGGCGTGTCGGAGCCCCGTATGGCGTTATTCCCCCCATTTGGAGCGGGAATCTTTCGGAGAGACCGCGAAAGTACTTGTTGCTTAGTGGTGTTAGGCCATTTAGGGAGCATGACGCCCCTTCCGAGTTGGTGCAACGCTCCCTAAGTGGTGCAATGCTCCCGCATAGGTGTAGCGCGTTGTGAATGCAGATGGGTGTGTCAGCTACGGTGCCGCAGATGTGCTTGTGAGTGTATGTGTGCGGATATGTTGCGAGCATGCGGATAGGTTATGAGCATGCGGATAGCTTATTAACCTATCCGAATGCCGATAACCTATCCACATCGTCATAACCTATCCACGTAGAGGACCGGCTTTCTGGCGCGTCTGATTGTGGGCCAGCGTCGCAGCACGGCACCTGCCACCAGAGCTCGTTATCTGGCGGCCGTGCGTTGTGGAGGACGCGCTTCCGCCGTGAAGAGGCGAGCGCACCGGTCCCTGGTAGCCGTGAGTTGTTGAGGCCGCCCGCGCGCACCCGCACACCTGCGCCCCCGCGCATACAGTGAGGCCCGCGCCGGAGGATTGCTCCTCGCAGGCGCGGGCCTCACTGATCAACGGGGGCAACTACGAAGCGGTACTACCGCGACGCAGCCCGGGGCTCACTCAGTGGTGTGCATTTCCGTTGTTGTTGCCGTTGTTATTGCCGCCGTTGTTTCCGTTCTGGCCGCCCTTCGACACCTTCAGCTTCACGGTCGAATTCTTCTCCACCTTCGAACCCTCACCGGGCTCGACGGAGAGGACCTGGCCGGCGGGCTGGTTGCCTGCGACCTCTTCGACGGTGACGGTCAGGCCCAGGGCCTTGAGCTGCGCCTCGGCGTCTTCACGGCCCATGCCGACGACGGTGGGAATCTCCACCTGCGCCGCCTTGCCGCTCGAGATGGACACGCCAATGGCGGTGCCCTTCTTGACCTTCGTGCCGGTCGCGGGATCCTGCTCGACGATGCGATCCTTCTCCTTCTCGGAGTCAACGCTCGTCACGTTGCCCAACTCCAGGCCGACGCCCTTGAGGGTGCTGCGAGCCTGGTCCTGGGTCATGCCCGACAGGTCAGGTACGTCCACCTGATCCGAACCGGAGGACAGGTAGGCGCGGATCGTCTGGCCGGCCTTCACCTTGGAACCGGGGGAGGGGTTGGTCTGCGCGACCTTGCCCTCGGGAACGGTGTCGGAGGCGACCTTGCTGGAGTCGAGCTCCCACTTCAGGCCAAGGGCCTCGATCGCCTTGCGGGCGTCGTCGGGGCTCATGCCGACCAGGTTGTCCGGCAGAGTCACCGAATCGGGGCCGGAGGAGATGGTGACGCGGACGGTCGCGCCCTTCTCGGCCTGCGTGCCCGCGGCGGGGTCGGTGGAGGCCACGGAGCCCTCAGCAACGGTATCGGAGGCGACCTTGTCGGGGTTGAGCTCCCACGTGAAGCCAGCCTGCTCGATCTGGGTCTTCGCCTCGGCCTGGGTCAGGCCGACGACATTGGGAACCGCGATCGACTCGTGCTCGGCGGCACCGCGCGTCAGGGCCCATACCGAGCCACCAATCAGCAGCAGGGCGATAAGCAACACGGTCGCGATGATCGCCGTGCGACGCTTGCGGGCCTTGGCGGCCTCGTTCGCGGTGTCATCGGTGGCAACCGCGGGCAGCGACGTGGAGGTCGCAGCCACCGCCGCGGCGGGCGCGTGGCTGGGGACCGCCGCCATCGGCGTGGTCGCGGCGGTGCGTGCGGACGCCATGCCGGCGGCGGGCAGGACCTCGGTCGCCCACGAGTCGGCGGGCGGCGCGCCCACGTCGAGGCCTCGGGCCACGCGCTGCAGGTCTGCGAGCATTGCTGCAGCGCTCGGGTAGCGGTCCTCGCGGTTCTTCGCCAGGGACTTCAGCACCACGCGGTCGAGCGAGTCCGGGATGTCGGACAGGATCGACGAGGGCGTGGGCGGGATCTGCTCGACGTGCTGGTAGGCGACGGCGACGGCCGAGTCACCCTTGAAGGGCGGGCGGCCCGTCAGCAGCTCGAAGAGGACGACACCGGTCGAGTACAGGTCGGAGCGAGCATCAACGGTCTCGCCGCGAGCCTGCTCGGGGGAGAGGTACTGGGCGGTGCCCACGACGGCATTCGTCTGCGTCATCGTGGCCTGCGAGTCCGTCAGGGCTCGCGCGATGCCAAAGTCCATGACCTTGACCTTGCCGTCCGACGTCAGCATGATGTTGCCGGGCTTGATGTCGCGGTGCACCAGGTGGTTCGCGTGCGAGTACTGGAGGGCGGACAGGACGCCTGACACGATCTCGATGGCCTCGTTGATCGGAACGGCCGTGCCGTCGGAGATCAGGTCCTTGACCGTGTGCCCCTCGACGTACTCCATGACGATGTAGGGCACCGCGATCGAACGGCCGGTCGCATCCTCGATGATCTCCTCGCCCGTGTCGTACACGGCGACGATGTTCGGGTGATTCAGCGACGCTGCCGACTGCGCTTCGCGACGGAAGCGCGCCTGGAAGATCGAATCCTGCGCCAGATCGCGGCGCAGCATCTTGATTGCTACGACGCGCGACAGGCGAGTGTCGAAGCCCAGGTGGACTTCGGCCATTCCGCCTCGCCCGATGAGCGAGCGGACCTCGTATCGGCCAGCTAGACGGTGGGCCATGGGCTCTGCCATGTCCTAACCTCCTCGATAATGTGTGCTCCCGCACTTGGTTGTATCAGGGAGCCAAGCATGTGTTTGATCGTAATAGCTGCAAGCGCGATGAGCGCAATCACGATGATTGCGACGATGACCGCGCGAATAATCTGCCTGGATGCTGGGACGGGTGGTGCGACGACGCTGCGCGAGTAGGCGGTCTTGGCCGCCGGACGGGTACGTTGCGCGCTGCGAGCGTCGAGCTCGTGCCAGCGCGGCCCGCGCTTCGCCTTCTCGGGCCGCGGCTCGTAGACCGAGCGTCGCTGGCGCTTCGAGGGCGTGGTTGCGCGAGGCTGGGGAACGGTCCCGTACACGCGCGGCGACGAGGCCGTGGCCGCCTTGTCGCGGCGAGGCGACTCGGAGTGGGCGGGCTGGGGAATGC
>CATYYP010000118.1 GCA_958415245.1 Schaalia odontolytica
GGACCCGGCGGACACCGCAATCCCGGCCATGTCGAAGGCCATGAGGACGGCCTCGGGGCGGGCGGTGGGCAGGGACAGGTGGATGATGGCGCTCGACGAGGCCGTCTCCCCCACCGTCGGATACGTACCCTCCGGCAGGTGGGACAGCAGGTGCGCGCGCAGGTCGGCAGCACGGGAGGCGAAAGCGGCGCGCTCGGCGACGACCTCGGCGAGGGCGGCACCGAGAGCACAGGCACCCGCGACGTCGGGCGTGCCCGAGCGAATCGAGCGCTCGTGGCCGCCGCCGGGTCGGTCGGTCGTCATGGGGATGCCTCGTCGGGCGAGGAGAACGCCGATGCCCGCAGGGGCGCCGACCTTGTGGCCGCCGACGCTCATGAGGTCCAGGCCGAGCTCCGCGAAAGACACGTCCAGGGTTGGAATGGCTTGGGCGGCGTCGGAATGCGCGAGGCCTCCGCTTGCGTGCACGAGCTCGGCGAAGTCTGCAACCGGCTGAATCGTGCCGATTTCGGAGGACACGAGGGTCATGGATCCGAGCGCGAGGCGACCGTCCCACGAGGCGGGCGCATGATCGCCGGAAACACCGGGCAGGATGGACACGCCGCCCGCATCCACGGGCAGGACCTCCCAGGAGAAGCCCTCGCGAGAGGCGACCTCGCGCTGGTGGGCGACCGCGTCATGCTCCAGGCCCGAGACGACGATCAGGTCGCGCGCGCCGTCGCGCCCGCGCACGCCTCGGGCCGCAGCCATCACGCCGAGGGCGTCTGATTCCGTGGCGCCGGACGTGAAGATGACCTCGTGGATGTCCGCGCCGAGGGCCGCTGCGACCTGCTCGCGCGCGTCGTCGAGCATGCGACGGGCCCGCCGCCCTCCGAAGTGGAGGGCGGCGGGATTGCCGGGGTGTGCGGCCAGGTCACGCTGGGCGCGGGTCCACGCCTCGAGGGCGCACTCGCGCAGCGGCGTGGTGGCCGCGTGGTCGAGGTAGACGCTCACGCCTGGGAGCGCGCCTCCTCGATGGCGGCGAGGGCCGCGGGCACGACCTCGGTGACGTCGCCGACGACGCCGAAGTCCGCGATCTCGAAGATCGGGGCGTCCGGGTCGTCGCACACGGCGACGATGTGAGCGGAGGACTGCATACCCACCGTGTGGTGGATCGCACCGGACACGCCCAGGCCGATGTAGAGGTTCGGGGTGACCGTCAGACCGGTCTGGCCGATCTGCTCGGATCGCGGGGCCCAGCCCTCGTCGCAGGCGACGCGGGTCGCACCCACGGCGCCACCGAGCACCTGAGCGACAGAGCGAACCAGCTCGAAGTCGCCGTCCACGCCACGGCCACCGCACACGACGGTGGAGGCGTCGGTCAGGGACACACCTTCCTCCTCGTCAGGAACGGAAGAGACGACCTGAATCGCGGAGGCCTCGGGGCTCAGCTCGACGGCCAGCGCCTGCGGGGTCAGAGCGACGGGAGAGGCCACCGGGGCTTCGTCGATGACGCCGGAGGCGATACCGACGATCGGGGTCTGTCCCTCAAGGACGATCCGCATCGACCAGGAGCCGCCCAGAGCGGTCTTTCCGATCTGGAGGACGCCGCCGTCGAAGCCGACGGAGGACGCGCCCGAGACCACGCCGGCCTCGGTGAGGGCGCCGACACGGCCGGCGATCTCGCGACCGCGGTAGTCCGAGCACAGGAGCACCAGGCCAAAGCTGCCGGTCGCCAGCGCGGAAACAAGCGCGTCGGAGGCGACGACCGAGGAACGCGACGCGTCACCCAGGTCGGCATGCAGCAGCTGGGTCGCGCCCAGCTCAGACAGGGCGGCCACGTCGGGAGTGGCGGCCAGGGACAGGGCGACGACGTCGGCGGAGGTCAGGGACGCGGCCAGCGTGACCGCCTGGCGAGCCAGGGGCGTCAGGTGATCGCCCGCCTGATCGGCCAGAACGAGGATCGGGGAACTCATCTGCTGCGTCATGTCACTTCACCACCGAAAGGATGTAGTCGGCCAGAGCGCGCCCGCCCTCGCCGGCGTCCTGAATGATCGTGCCCGAGCCGTCGCGGGTCTTCTCCTCGCCGTGGGTGACGGCGGTCAGCGCGCGGCGCATAACGAGCGCCTCACCGCCGGGAACCTCAACGAGGTCGTCGATGCCCCACTGGTCCAGCGGCTTCTTGCGGGCGGCCTTCATCGCGGCGAAGGCCGGGTAACGCGGCTCGTTGATCTGGTCGGTCACGGAGACGACGGCGGGCAGCGCGGCGCGCACGGTCTCGGTGTAGCCGTCGACGGCGCGTTCGATGGTGACGGCACCGTCCTCGACGCTCAGGGAGCGGGCCAGGCCCAGCAGCGGCATGTGGGCCTTGGCGGCCAGGGCGGCGGGCAGCATGGAGGTCATCGCGTCCAGCGAGGCCATACCGGTAATCACCAGGTCGACGGGGCCGCACTCCTGCGCGATCTTTGCGATCGCGACGGACAGAACGGAGGCGGTCGTGATGACGTCGGAGCCCTCGAGGAACTCGTCGGAGACGATGTAGGCGCGGTCTGCGCCCATCTGCAGGGCGCGCATGAGGGAGTCCTCGGCGTCCTCGGGACCCATCGTTAGCGCGACTACCTCGGCCTCGCGACCCGCATCCTCTTCGGATTCTTTGAGCTGGACGGCGGCCTCGATGGCGTTCTCGTCCAGTTCGTTGAGCACATCGTCCTCACCGCGCACCAGGCGGCCGCCCTCAAAACGGCGTTCGGACTGCATGTCGGGGACATGCTTCACACACACGACAATTCTCATGACTTCTAGCGTGCCACATTCTGCGCAGCACGCCCATATATATGAGGGTTCCCTCACCAACGCGTGCCGCTGTTCATACCCTCAGCTGGTCCCCTAATCCGACCGCTTAATTAACGGTCACGTATGATGGATGATGGCTGTATCTATCAGGCTACGGTGCAGCCAATAATCTGTAAGAAAGAGGCACGGTTATATGTCCGAGCGTTCCGGCTCGTCCAGCGTCCCCACCGTGCGCGTCACCGCACCGAACCCCGTTCCCACCCGTCTGGGGGTTTTCCCGTCGGGCGACGGTCTCGATGTCGCCGTGGTCGCCAGGGCCGCCTCCGGCGTGGACATGTGCATCTTCGACGAGGCCGGGGCTGAGACCCGCTTCGCTCTGCTCGGCCCGAAGACCGGTATCTGGCATGGTCACATCCCCGGATACGGTGCGGGCACCCGCTACGGTTTCCGCGTGCACGGCACCTGGGATCCTGACGGCGGCCAGTTCTACAACTCGCATAAGCTCCTCCTCGACCCCTACGGCCGCGGCCTCGACGGCGTGGTGGACATGAAGCCTGCGGTCTACGCGCACTGCGTGGATGAGGACCTTTACCCCTCTGAGTACCCGCTGCGCCGCTCCCCCATTGACTCCGCGCCGTACATGCCGCGCTCGGTCGTCGTGGAGCCCTCCTTCCCGATCGCGCCGCAGCCTCACACGCCGTGGGAGACCACCGTCATCTACGAGATCCACGTCAAGGGCTTCACGAAGAACATGCCCGGCGTGCCCGCGGAGCTGCGCGGCACCTACGCGGGCCTGGCTCACCCGGCCTCCGTGTCCTACCTGAAGGACCTGGGCGTCACCGCCGTCGAGCTGCTGCCCGTCCACGCCAAGTGCGACGAGCCCTTCCTCACCGAACGTGGCCTGACGAACTACTGGGGCTACTCCACCCTCTCCTTCTTCGCCCCCGAGCCCTCCTACGCCACCGAGGCCTCGCGCGAACGCGGCGCCCAGGCCGTCATCGACGAGTTCCGCGGCATGGTCTCGCTCCTGCACCAGGCGGGTATCGAGGTCATCCTCGACGTCGTCTACAACCACACGTGTGAGGGCGGCGACGCGGGTCCGTCCCTGTCCTGGCGCGGCCTCGACTCCGACATGTACTACCGTCACACCACCTCGCGTCCGGTCCAGACGATCGACGTGACCGGAACGGGCAACACGGTCAACATGGATCATCCGAAGTCCATCCAGATGGTGATGGACTCACTGCGCTACTGGGTCCGCGAGATGGGCGTAGATGGCTTCCGCTTCGACCTGGCGGCCACGCTCGGCCGTTTTTCGACGGGCTTCAGCCCCATGCATCCGCTCCTCATCGCAATGGCGACAGACGAGGTCCTGGCCCACTCGAAGCTGATCGCCGAGCCGTGGGACGTGGGCCCGGGCGGCTGGCAGACGGGTAACTTCCCCGTCCCCTTCTCCGAGTGGAACGACCACTACCGCGGCGCCCTGCGTAACTTCTGGCTGGCGGACGTGCGCGCCCAGGCCTCGGGCCATGTTGTCTCCGGTCCTAACGACCTGGCGACCCGCCTGTCCGGTTCCCAGGACGTCTTCGAACACGGCCTGGGCCGTCTGCGCGGCCCCCGCGCCTCGATCAACTTCGTGACCGCCCACGACGGCTTCACCCTCGCGGACCTGACCGCCTACGACCGCAAGCACAACACGGCGAACCTGGAGAACAACCGGGACGGGTCAGACGACAACCGCTCGTGGAACCACGGCGTGGAGGGCACGCTTGCTTCGAACGGCACGCACCCAAACGCCGACACTCCCTACGCGATCCTCTCCGACATGACGATTGCCGACCTGCGTTCCCGCTCGCAGCGCAACATCCTGGCGACGATGTTCGTCTCCTCGGGCACGCCGATGCTGACGGGCGGCGACGAGTTCGGCCGCACCCAGTACGGCAACAACAACGCCTACTGCCAGGACGACCCGATCTCCTGGGTCGACTGGGACCTGGCCGAGAGCCAGCAGGCGCAGATCGACGCCGTCTCCTGGCTGATCTCGCTACGCAAGGCTCACCCTGTCCTGCGTCCCGACCGCTTCGCGACGGGCACCCCCCGTAACGGTGACACGATCGCCGATCTGTCCTGGTACACGGCCCAGGGCACGCCCATGCCTGACTACGGCTGGACGGACTGGCACCACCGCACGTTCCAGATGCTGCGCTCGGGCGTGACGTGGGGCGACCGCGACGCGCTCATCATCATCAACGCGAACCTGGACAGCGCCGAGGTCACCTTGCCCGAGGGCCATGACCTGGACTGGCTCGTCGCCTACTCGACCGTGTGGGCCACTCCTGCCGAGGGCGGTGTAGGCTCCACGCTCAACCCTGCTGAGCTTTCTCTCGAGGTCGAGCACGTGACCCCGCGTTCAACGCTGACGATTGAGCCTCTCTCCGTCACCATCCTGCTCTCCGACGTGGCGTTCCAGCCCGAGAGCTGACCGTTCTTCCATTCCCCCCGTCACTCACACATTGGATAGGATTCACGCATGACTCGCAGTGAAGATGCCCTGGAAACCGCAACCTCTGATGCCTCGCTGGCCCGCTCGAAGGCCCGCAGCGCCGAGATCGACCTGGCGATCGACCAGGACCCCTCGCGTTTCCGCATCCTCACGGGTGACCGCCCGACCGGCCACCTGCACCTTGGGCACTACTTCGGTACGCTGCGTAACCGCGTGCTCCTGCAGAACCGCGGAGTTGAGACCTGGGTCCTGGTCGCCGACTACCAGGTGATCACCGACCGCGATGGCGTGGGCCCGATCCGTGAGCGCGTCCTCGGCCTCGTCGCCGATTACCTGGCCGCGGGTATTGACCCTGAGCGCTCCACGATCTTCAACCACTCGGCGGTTCCGGCCCTCAACCAGCTGATGCTGCCCTTCCTCTCCCTGGTCACCGAGTCGGAGTTGCACCGGAACCCGACCGTGAAGGCCGAGCTGGAGGCGACCGAGGGCCGCGCGATGACGGGCCTCATGCTGACCTACCCGGTCCACCAGGCCGCCGACATTCTCTTCTGCAAGGCGAACATCGTGCCCGTGGGCCAGGACCAGCTCCCCCACCTGGAGCAGGCTCGCCTGATCGCCCAGCGCTTCGACAAGCGCTACGGTCGTGCGACGCCCGAACGCCCCGTGTTCCCCCGCCCCGAGGCTCTTCTGTCG
>CATYYP010000119.1 GCA_958415245.1 Schaalia odontolytica
CGCCGGGGCCGTGTTGGTGCGTGGGGGAGGGCGACGCACCTGTGCGCGCTCATGATGATCACGGTGACCGCGATTGTCTACGCGACGCTGATTGGCCCCTACGAGGTTCTCTCCGGCTTCGCGCTCGTCACGAACCCGCTGCAGCACATCGTCGTCCCCGCCGCCTTCGTGGGGACAGCCGCGCTCGTGGGGCCGCGCGGCGGCATCTCGTGGGCGACGCTGGGTCGCGCCCTGCTGATCCCGGTCGCGTGGGTGGTGTACACGCTCGTGCGAGGCTCCTTCACGCACCAGTACCCATACGGATTCGTCAACGTATGGCGCATCGGCTACACGCAGGTCGCGATCAACATCGTGGCGATCCTGATTGGCGCCTTGCTCTTTATGGCGCTCTTCGCGGGCGCGGACTGGCTGATCCGCAAGGCGTCCGGGCGCTGACGGTTTGTGCATCTCCCGGAGACGGTCTCATCCGAGGCCGCTAGAGTGAGGCCATGAGCAACGAGCCCGGGCTTGTCCCTGAACTTGTCGTCACCGATTACGAGGCATCGCGCCGTTTTTGGTGCGACCTCGTCGGGTTTTCCCTCCGGTACGAGCGGCCTGAGGAAGGATTCGGCTACCTCGTCCTGGGTAACGCGCACCTGATGCTCGACCAGATCGACCGCGGGAGGACGTGGGCAACAGGTCCCCTTGAGTTCCCCCTTGGTCGGGGTATCAACTTCGAGGTTCAGGTCAACAATCTGGACGGTACGTTGCAGCGCATCACAGAGGCAGGGTGGCCGATCTTCGTCGAACCCGAAGAGAAGTGGTATCGGGCGGGAGATATCGAAATCGGCGTCCGCCAGTTCCTAGTCCAGGATCCCGACGGCTACCTGCTGCGCCTCCAGCAGGAAATCGGCGAGAGACCCGCTCTGCGAGGATAACTCGGGCGGCGGGGACCACGACTTTCTGCGTAGCTCCCACCCGACTCATCCGAATTGCCACATCAACGAGGCCATGTCGGCCCCTGATGTCCCGGCGCTGACGCCCTCGAAGCGGCAGAGGACTACCGCGCCCCGACGGTGATCGTCGCCAGAGCGACGCGGTTCGCCTCGTCCGACGCAGGCACGTCCACGAGGGCGACGATGCGCCAGTCCATGTCCTCCTCCGAGTCGAACAGGGTCTGTGTGGCCAGCCAGAACGTGCCGGCAGCAGCCTGATCGACCGCGTCAGCGATCGCCTCGATGCGCGCCACCTGGGCGCGCTCGAAATCGGAAGAAACCACAGCGGGAGCCAGCTCCAGCACGTCCTCGCGGGTCGGGGCCTCGTTCAAGGAGCACAGCGACAGGGCGCGCGCACGCTGGTCGATGCCGATCCACTCGTGCTCTGCCCAGTAGCGCTCGAGCACCGCGTCCCACTCGTCCTCGCCCCACGGGGCGACCACCGGGGTGCGCGAGGCCTCGTCCAGGCGAGCCAAGGCCTCGACGTTGTCGCGGCTCATCGCCTCCACGCGCTCGAATAGCGCGCCACGGATTGCCGTGCGGAACGCGTGACGGTTCGCGCTGAAGGGAACGGTCCCGTCCTCGCGAGCGCCAAACGCCAGCTCCGCGCCCTCCGTGCCGTCGCCCTCGGACGCGGGGGAGAGGGCCTGACCCGTGGACATGGCCTCCCACTCGTCCAGCAGCGAGGAGTCCACTGCGCGGATCAGGGCAGACAGCCACGCAATGATCGAACGCAGCTCGTCCGTCATCAGCTCGTCCGGCACGATCTGGCGCAGCGCGCGATACGCGTCCGTCAGGTAGCGCAGCACGATGCCCTCGGAGCGGCCCACGTCGTAGCGGCCCACAATCCCCGTGAACGTCAGCGCGTTCTCGATCATCTCGCGCACGACCGACTTCGGGGAAATCTCCTGATCCTCGATCCACGGGTTCGCGTGCAGGTACACCGCGAACGCGTCCCCCAGCAGATCGGCAAGCGGGCGCGGCCACGTCACCTCTTCCAGCGCGGCCATGCGCTCGTCGTACTCCATGCCCTGCGCCTTCATCGCAGCCACGGCCTCGGCGCGCGCCGCCTTCTCCTGCGCGAACAGGAGCGGGCGCGGATCCTCCAGGACCGACTCGATGACCGAGACGACATCGAGGGCGAAGGTCGGGGACTCCGGGTCCAGTAGCTCGAGGGCCGCCAGCGCGAAGGGGGAGAGCGGCTGGTTGAGCGCGAAGTCATCCGGTAGGTCGGTGGCCGCGCGCAGGCGAGGCTCACCCGATGCCGAAGCCTCGGCAGAAGACACGTGCTCGACGACGCCCGCCTGCTTCATCGACGTATAGATCTCACCCAGGCGGCGCAGGTGCGGGTTGCGATCCGTGGGCGGATCATCGTTGTTGCGCGCCAGCCACACGAGGTGCTCGCCCGGATCGCGCCCGGCCGCAGGCGCACCCGCCAGGACATTGAGGACCATCGCGTGCGTCATCTCGAAACGGCTGGTGAGCTGCTCGGGAGCCGCGTCCACGAGGCGCTCGAACGTCGAGCGCGTCCACGAGATCTCACCCTCGCCGGGGCCCTTCCGCTTTTTCGCGGACTTCTTCGCGGCACGCTTGGCCTCGCGGGCGTCACGGGCCGCCTCCTGCGCGGCGCTCAGGCGTGCGCGCTCACGGGCGGCGTCCACCTCGTGCTCGGGGGCCAGGACGCGCACGAAACCGACCGTGTCGAAGCCGGCGCGGCCCGCACGCCCCGCGATCTGGTGGAACTCGCGCGCGCTCACGTGGCGCATGCGCCGCCCGTCGTACTTCACGAGCGACGTCATCAGCACCGTGCGGATCGGCACGTTGATGCCAACCCCCAGGGTGTCCGTGCCGCACACGATCGGCAGCAGGCCCGCCTGCGTGAGGCGCTCGACGAGGCGACGGTAGCGAGGCAGCATGCCCGCGTGATGCACGCCGATACCCTGCGCGAGCAGCGACTTGAGGGTCTGCCCGAAGCCCTTCGTAAACGACACGCCCGCCAGCTGCGCGGCGATCGCCTTCTTCTGCTCGGGAGAAATCAGCGAGGAATGGTCGAAAGACTGCGCGGTAGCAACCGCGTCGCGCTGGGAGAAGTGCACGATGTAGACGGGCCAACGGCCCTCGCCCAGCAGCCGCTCGACCGTGTCGGGCAGGCGGTCCACGACGTACTCGAACTCGAGGGGCACGGGGCGTTCCGCGTCGTCGATGAGGGACACGTCGCGCCCGGTGCGTTCCTTCCACGCGCGCTCGAAACGCGTCGTGTCGCCCAGCGTCGCGCTCATCGCGACCACCTGCGGGGTCCTCAGCTCCAGGAGCGGCACCTGCCACGCCCAGCCGCGCTGACGGTCCCCGTAGAAGTGGAACTCATCCATGACGATCATGTCCGCATCCAGCGTGGGCCCCTCGCGCAGCGACTGGTTCGCAAGGATTTCGGCGGTGCAGCAGATGATGGGTGCGTCGGCGTTGAGAGACACGTCGCCGGTCACCATGCCGACGTTGTCCGCACCGAACAGGGACACGAGATCAAAGAACTTCTCCGACACCAGGGCCTTCAGGGGCGCCGTGTAGTAGGAGCGGCCCCCGTGCGCCATCGACGTGAAGTGCGCAGCGAGCGCGATCATCGACTTGCCCGACCCCGTGGGGGTCGCAGCGATCACGTGGTTGCCCGCCAGGATCTCGACCAGGGCCTCCTCCTGGTGGGGGTAGAGCGGACGCCCGGTGCCCTCGGCCCAGGACACGAAGGCCTCGTACAGGGCGTCGTCGTCGCCCAGGCGGCCCTCGTCCTCCAGGTCGTCCAGGATCTCGTTCAAAGTCGCGCTCATGCTCCCATTGTCCCAGAGTGCACCCACGTCTGCGTCCCCGCACCGCCGGGCGCTTTCCGCAGCTCATCGACGAGGCCGGGGCGCCCCATGCACTCACGCGCGGCCGTGCGCGTGGCGAGACGTCGCCTGCCGGGCGAGGAGCCCTGTGGCAAGATGAACGGGTCCCATTACAACGCGCGGGCGCGTCCCGCGAAGCGCGCGAGGCGCGGCGACCCGTCCCCGGCCTCGTTCTTTGACACCCCGGGAGGCTCCTGTGGAACACATTGCCCAGATCGAGCAGCAGATCGCTGACTGGATCACGATGCACCTGACGATTGTCATCCTGATCGGCGTGGGCCTCGTCCTGACGGTCGTCTCCCGCGGCGTGCAGCTGCGTCTCTTCCCGGAGATGGTGCGCACGGTCCTCGGCTCGCGCAAGGGCGCCGACGGCGGCATCTCCTCCTTCCAGGCTTTCGCGATCTCGCTGGCCGCGCGCGTGGGTATCGGCAACGTGTTCGGCGTGGCCGCGGCGCTCATGTTCGGTGGTCCGGGCGCGATCTTCTGGATGTGGGTCGTGGCCCTGGTGGGTATGGCGACCGCGTTCTTCGAGGCGACGCTGGCCCAGATCTTCAAGGTCAAGCACTCCGATGGATCCTTCCGTGGCGGCCCGGCCTACTACATCAAGCGCGGCATGAAGAACCGCGTCCTGGCCAACGTCTTCGCCGTTATTACCGTCGTCACCTGCGGTATCGTCATCACCTCCGTGCAGTCCAACGCCATCGCGGGCACGCTCACGAGCGCCTTCGGTGAGGCCGCCAAGCAGCCCCTGCCCGGCGCGGGTGGCTTCTCGGCCGCGCAGCTCACGGTTGCAGGCCTGATCTTCGTCTTCTCCGCGATGGTCATCTTCGGCGGTATCCGCACCGTCGCCCGCGTCACCGAGTGGATGGCCCCGATCATGGCGACCGTCTACGTCATCATGGTCGCCATCGTCTGCCTCATTAACATCACGCAGTTCGGCACCGTTGTGGGCCAGATCTTCACCTCCGCGTTCTCTATGGACGCCACCGTCGGCGGCCTGGGCGGCGGCATCATCGCCGCGATGATCAACGGCACCAAGCGCGGCCTTTTCTCCAACGAGGCCGGCCAGGGTACCGCTCCTAACGCCGCCGCGACCGCGACCGTGTCCCACCCGGTGCGCCAGGGCCTCATCCAGTCCCTGGGTGTCTTCATTGACACGATCGTCGTGTGCACCGCGACCGCCTTCGTCATCCTCATCGCAGGCGAGAAGGTGTGGGGCAGTGCGGACGTCAACCCCTCCAACCTGACGACCCTGGCCGTGGCCCACGAGCTGGGCGCGTGGACGATCGTCCCCATGGCGATCCTCATCTTTGTCCTGGCCTACTCCTCGATCATCGCTGCCTACGTCTACTCCGACACGAACATGTCCTTCGTCTTCGGTGACGCGCGCTGGGCGAGCTGGACCGTGCGCGTCGTGTGCGTGCTCTCTGCGACGATCGGTGCCCTGCTGACCCTGGACGTCGTGTGGAACGCCGTTGACATCGCGATGGCGGTCATGACGATCACGAACCTGGTGGCCCTGGTCTTCCTGGCCCGCTGGGTGCTGGGCGCGCTGCGCGATTACGAGACCCAGCGTCGCAATGGCGTCGCCGAGCCCGTCTTCGTGGGCGAGAAGAACCCGCTGCTGCCCGGCGACGTTCCCGGCAGCGTGTGGAAGCGCCCCAAGCAGAAGAAGAAGTAATAGCTGCGGACCACCTCGCCGGGTGCACCGGGCACGTCTCGTGCCTCGTGCACCCGGCGTCGTGTATGTCGGCGCTGCTCAGCGCGACGTGCGCAGAGCTGCGTTAGGCTACCGGCATGAGAATCGCACGTTTTTCCGATGGTACGAACCCGGTCTACGGCGCCCTTGAGGAGGGCTCGACGAGGATCGTGGGGCTCAAGGGCGACCCGCTGTTTTCGCCCGTGGAACCCTCCGGCCAGATCTACGAGCTGGACGAGGTCCGCCTGCTCTCCCCGGTGATCCCGCGCTCGAAGGTCGTGGGTATCGGCGACAACTACTCGGATACCCCGATTCCGGCTGACGAGCGTCCCGAGCCGCCGATCTTT
>CATYYP010000120.1 GCA_958415245.1 Schaalia odontolytica
CGTCCGGATCCGGCTGGTCCTTCGCTTCCGGCGGCGGCTCTGACTGGGGTTCGAGCTCGAGCAGCTCCGACTGGGGTTCGGGCGGCTGGTCCTCCGCTTCCGGTAGCTTCTGAGTGTTGCCCACCCGTGAGGCCCGCACAGTCCTTTGCGCGTGGGCCTCACGGCGCCCCTGCGGCCTCGGGAAACATGAGCGAGGCCGTCGCAGCTCGGCATATTTCCTCGTAAACTAAGAACGATCGCAAGCGGCACCGCGCCACACAATGCACTGTCGGCGCTTTCGAGCCGCACAGCAGAGGTTTATCGCTTCATCGACGAGCAGGAGGCACCGTGTCACGGATCCGACGCCTGGGCTTCGCAGCCATCATGATGGTTACGATACTGGTCGGCGGCGCGCCCGCGTTCGCGACCGAGCCGCTCACCACGAGCGGACACGTCACCGACCCCGACGGCTTTCTGAGCGACGAGCAACGCGAAACTATTGAGACCCCAGCGAAATCGTTTTATTCCACATACACCACGTACATCGACGTCGCCGTCATTCCCAACTTCTCCGGCCAGAAGCCATCAGCGTGGTGCGAGGCGACCCTCAAGCAATCGCGCAGCGCACAACAGGGCATCCTCTACGTTGTCGCCTACGAGGATGGTACGAACGTCTCCTGCGCGGGTTCGAAGCTAGCGAAAGATTCGATTACCAGGCTGATGCTGGACGGCGCGCTAAGCGCCGCCCGTTACAAGCATAAAACCACCCCACTGACCCCCGAAGAGGCAGTGGCGGGCTCTCGCGCGTTCATCGACGCTCTACGCAGCGATTACGACTTCAGGGCACGCAACGCTGCCGAGAACAGCAAGAGACGGCAAGAGGAGGAGAAAAGGCGCGAGGAGCGAAAGAAGGAAGAACAAAAGGGGAATCTCGTCGTTAACATCTTCATATTCGTGCTCATTGTGATCGTCGTTGGCTCCAACGTGTGGGTTTGGGTGCGCAAACAGAGAGAATACGAATACGCCGAACCCCCAACTGTGGATGAGGATACGGAACCCACACCGATCGTGGACACCGTACGGCGCGACGCCCTGAGGGCAGCTGAAGATGCACGGCGGCGCCTATCGGAGGCCGAGGAACAGGTGCGCGCCGCCGAAGAAGACTGGAACTTTGCTCGCGCCCAGTTCGGCAGCGCGGCGGCCGAACAGTACGGACGTCGCCTCGAGGCGGCGAAGGAAGCTATTGCGCGCGGCTTCGACACTTACAAACAGATCAAGCAGACGTCAGATTCTCACGCCAAGCGACGCCTCGCCACAACAATCACGGAGGATCTCGACAAGAACCTGCCGCCCCTACAGGATGCTCGCAAGGAGTTCGCCGCACAACGCGAGAAGCGATCATCGCTTCCCACCCAGCTTGCCGACGCTCGCGAACGCCTCGTCGAGGAGCTCGCCGATCTGGAGCGCTCGAAGGAAGAACTCTCCAGCATTGCGGGCCTCTACTCCGAGTCCATGCTCGCTTCGCTCCAGGACAATCCGCAGCGTGCGGCACAACTGCTGGAGTCCGCTCGCGCGGCGTTGGAGACGGCCGGCGCTCATCTCGACACCGACACCACCCGAGCAGCCTCCGCGCTGGATACCGCCCAGCGCGCACTGACCATGGCCAATGCGCAGACGGATGCGATCTTCTCTGCGAAGACCGATCTTGACGCGTTCCTCGAGCGGCTCACTTCTTCCATCGGATCCGTGTCCACCGCCCTGACGGACGCGAAGCGGCTCGATTCCTCCGACGCCTTCTCTCCCCTTATGGACGAGGCCGAGGCCGCCATCACCAGGGGACAGCGCGCACTGGTCAGCAACGAGGACCCCCTCGGAGCGCTCGAAAACCTTCGCGAGGTGGAGCTCAGACTGGAAGCGGTCCTCGCCCCGCTGATGACTCAGGAAGAGGCGAAGCGCAAGGCGAAAGAGACCGCTCAGCGCCATATTCACGACGCTGATGCCGCCCTCACCTGGGCACGCAAGTACCTGAAGGACCACGAGGGTTCGGCTCTCCTCGACGTGAACAAGCTGATGAGCGAAGCCGAACAGGCGATGACCGAGGCACGCGAGGCCCTTGACGAAGACCCCTTACGAGCGAGCGCAGCGGCCTCGCGGGCCACGACGCTCACCAACCGCGCACTTGCGGCGCCAGGGCGACGCTAGAGGAGGTTCACGCGAACTTATTTCCACCCGCACACAACCGTCACGTACACTGGTCTTACACCACAAAAGTGTGACACAAGACACGCGACTATCGAGACACTGCGACCCACAATGGTGTATCTTGATCTGTTCGCCACTCACCAAGGAGGATCACATGCCACGGATTCGACGCCTGGGCATCGCGGCCGTCATGGCCGCAGTGATGCTGGTCGGTGGCGCACCCGCATTCGCTACCGAGCCGCTCACGCCGAGCAGCTACGTCACTGATTCGGATAGCTTCCTGAGCGACGAGCAGCGTGCAAAATTAGAGACTGACGCAGAATCTTTCTCCTCCAAATACCACCCCATCTACACGGTCATCGTCCCCAACTTTTCCGACCATGAACCGGCGAAGTGGTGCCAGTCCACCCTCGCCAGTATCGAGCACAACGACAAGGTCATCCTCTACGTTGTCGGATATGAGGACGGAACGGACGTCTACTGCGTTGGCAACGAGATGGCTCGGTTGATACGCGGCAATGTGGTGACCGAAGGTTACATTAAGAGTGCACTATCGGCAGCCCGTCGGGCATACAAGTCGACCCCGCTCACCCCCGAGGAAGCAGCTGCGGGCCCAACAGCCTTCATCAGTAGCCTGCGCAGCTCCTATCAGACGTACGAGCAGATTGAATCGCATCGCAAGCAATTCAACCAGCAACTGGCGGATGAGAGCCGGACAGAAACAATCAAGGAGATCATTTTATTCCTTGTCATGGGCCTACTCATCATCTGCGGCTTGTTCGTCGAGCTATGGAGACGGAAACGCGAGGAAGAAGCACACGCCATAGAAATTGAAACGGCAGCATGGCGCATCTCGCGCCGCAGGGACGAGCGTGAAGACAAGGCCGCACAGCGAAACGCCGATAGGTTGGTCGAGCAGGCGAAGGATCGTCTATCCAAGGCCGATCAGGAGGTACGCGACGCCGAGAAGGAGTGGGACTACGCCCGCGCGCAGTTCGGCATCGCCGCGACCGAACAGTTCCGCAACCGCATCAAGGAGGCGAAGGAGGCCCTGTCCCGCGGGGATGCCCTCTACAAGCAGTGCCGCACGGCCTACGACCCGGCGAAAAAAGAGAGCCTTGCGTCGCAGATCATCAACGAACTCGACACCCAGTTGGGTTTGCTGCGCGACGCACAGGCCCCCTTCAGCACGAAACGCTCCGAGCGCACCGCGCTGCCGACCCGCCTGGCCGAGGCTCAGGAGCGCCTCGCGGAAGAGCTGGCGGACGTGGAGCGATCCAGGGAAGAGCTGGCGACCATTGCCAGCATCTACCCCGGTACGGTCCTGGCTGCACTCGAGGACAATCCCGACAAGGCTGCATCGCTGCTCACCTCGGCGCACAACGCCATTGAGTCGGCCCAGGCAATCATCGACACGGACGCCGACCTGGCCACCTCCGCCGTCGACACCGCCGAGCGCGCGCTCCTCATGGCCTACCACGAGATGAACGCGATCTTCACGGCGAAACAGGACCTGGACCACATCGAGGATCGACTGGGAGCCGCTATTGCATCCCTCTCCTCGGACATTGAGGAGGCCGACCGCCTGCAGACGCTGCTCGCCCCCCTCATCACCGATGCTCGTGTGGCAATCACACGAGCTCAGGAAGCCCTTATTCACAACGACAATCCGCTCGACGCGCTCGAGCACGCTCGCACCGTCGAGGTCAAGCTGGACGCCACGCTCGATCCGCTTCGCAACGCCGGTCGCTCATCGGGAGGAACACGGTGAACATAACAAGCCCCTCCCCCACAGCCACCGGCCCACGGACCGGTCTGGACTAGTCCTCGTCCACCTACCAATCGTGCGAGACAACGTCTCGCTCACAACCCGCGCGCACGCGCAACAACCCAAACCGCGCAGATGCGCACCACCCCTCAAAGGAGAACATCATGGCCGAAAAGCAGACGATCCTGGGCCGTATCGCTCAGCTCGCCAAGGCGAACATCAACGCCCTCCTCGACAAGGCCGAGGACCCGCAGAAGATGATCGACCAGCTCATCCGCGACTACACCAACTCCATCATCGAGGCCGAGAACGCGATCGCTCAGACCCTGGGCAACCTGCGCATGGCCGAGCGTGACTACGAGGAAGACGTCAAGGCTGCCGCCGACTGGGGCCAGAAGGCCGCCGCCGCGTCCGCGAAGGCTGACTCCCTGCGCGCCGCCGGAGACGAGGCCGGAGCCGATAAGTGGGATAACCTGGCCAAGGTCGCTCTCGGTAAGCAGATCCAGTTCGAGAATGAGGTCAAGACCGAGGAGCCCGCTCTCGCTTCTCAGCGCGATGTCGCTGAGCGCCTGAAGACCGGCCTCGCTCAGATGAAGGACAAGCTCTCCGAGCTCAAGACCCGCCGCGACCAGCTGATCGCCCGCGAAAAGACCGCCAAGGCTCAGGCTCAGGTCACGGAGGCCCTCGGCTCGATCAACATCCTGGACCCCACGAGCGAGCTCGGCCGCTTCGAGGACCGCGTGCGCCAGCAGGAGGCCCTCGCCCAGGGCAAGATGGAACTGGCCGCTTCCTCGCTGGACGCCCAGTTTGCTGAGCTGCAGACCGACTCCTCGCAGGTGGAGATCGAGGCTCGCCTGGCCGCCCTGAAGGGCAACAACCCCCAGGCGTGAGCGGATGCGGCAACGCCGCTCATAGACAGGCCGGGCGGCCCCGCAAGGGGCCGCCCGGTTCGTCATGTCGGTAGCAACGCGTCCGCTCTGGCACGCGAGGCCAAGGTTTACAGGAAGGACATCGGGTCGAAGTCGTCGATGTCGATGATGTGGAGCCTGGGCAGGCGCACCTGGAAGGCGTGCACGTCGTATTCGAGGTCGATGATCTCCAGGCCTCGTTCCTCCAGCTCGTGGAGCTGGGAGGAGAGGAACTCCTTGAAGCACATGACCGCGACGCGGCGGCCCTGGTCGAGGAGAGTCTCGATCTGAGGCAGGAAGTCCGCGTCGTGACTGGCCAGGATGACGTCACCGGTGCCGAGCTGCGCGATCGCGTCCATGGTGCGCTGGAGGCCGACGTCGACGACCTTCATCTCGGCGGGACCCGACAGGGGGATGACCGAGTAGTCCATGGCCGTGAGCGCCTGGACGAAGCCCATCGGCAGGAAGCCGGATGAACCGTTGAGGAAGAACAGGCCCTTGGCCTTCTGACCCCAGCGACCGTGCGCGCTCTCGAGGACACGATCCCAGCGGGGGCGCTCCTCGGGATTCGGGCGACGATCAAGGACAGAAAGGCCCAGCGTCGCGTCAATATTCTCGCCATCTACAACGAGGTATGTCGTTTGATTATTAGGATTTTCCATGGAATTAGAGTAACCGACGATTGTCTAGACCTATGCGGCCTTGAGTCCTATGTATAACCCGATAGAGCGAGGCCGGGACTGCTCAGCACAGCCCCGGCCTCGTCAATTTCTATGGAGTGACAATCACTTCACGTCGTCGTCAACCCAGTCGAGCGTACGCGTCACGGCCTTCTTCCACAGGCGGTACGTGCGGTCGCGCTCGGCCGGCTCCATGGACGGCGTCCAACGCTTGCCTTCCTGCCAGTTGGCCACGACATCGTCGGTGCCCGACCAGTAGCCCACGGCCATACCGGCGGCGTAGGCGGCACCCAGAGCGGTCGTCTCGATGACCTTCGGGCGAACGACGTCGACGCCGCACAGGTCGGCCT
>CATYYP010000121.1 GCA_958415245.1 Schaalia odontolytica
CTCAGGGATTCTCGAAGGTGCTCCCCGTCATTGGCGGCGTTGTGTCGAGCGGCTTGACTTTTATGTCGCTTCAGTCGCAGTCATCTCGACTGAAGAAGCATCTGCGCGAGCTGCCTCCTCCCGGAATTGAGGCCGAGATGTGGAAGCGGGTCATCACGACAGCGAACTCTGTTGAACAGGAACAGGACATCGTGGGAGCTGTTGATGCGGCTTTCCAAGGGAGAATGGGGATCGCTGCGGTTGGCGTGGTGAGTGCTGCGTCGGGTGTCACCAGTGGTGTCAAGGGGCTCTTCGGGCGCCGCAAGTAACGATATCACCGACGAGGCCCGGGCCGGAACCGCGCGCATCGGCGGTACGCAGCCCCGGCCTCGTTACCGTGTATACCCCGCCACTGTGTGCTCTTCTCGCGCGCCCACAAACTGGGAAACCTGCCACGATATGCGGGTGAATGAGACGACTGACCCGGCCCTGGCCTCGTCCGTGACGGAGGCGGGCCCGCTGATCCTGCAGGCTTTCGCCTGGGACATGGCGGCGGACGCCAGCCACTGGCGCTACCTCGCCGAGCACGCTCAGGCGATCGCGGACCTCGGCGTGACCGTCATCTGGCTGCCGCCCGCCTACAAGGGGCACGAGGGAATCGACGACGTCGGCTACGGCGTCTACGACCTGTACGACCTGGGCGAGTTCGACCAGAGGGGCTCCGTGCCCACGAAGTACGGGACGAAGGACGAGTACCTGGCCGCCATCGAGGCCCTGCACGAGGCGGGAATCGCCGTGTGCGCCGACATCGTCCTCAACCACCGCATGGGCGCCGACGCGACCGAGACCGTGCGAGCCACCCCGATCAATCCCCAGAACCGTCACGAGGCGATCGGCGAGCCCGAGACGATCGAGGCGTGGACCCGCTTCACGTTCCCGGGGCGCGCGGGCGCGTACTCGGACTTCACGTGGGACTGGACGTGCTTCCACGGCATCGACTGGGATGAAGCCACGAAGCGCAACGGCCTGTGGCTCTTCGAAGGCAAGCAGTGGAACGAGTCCGTCGACACCGAGTTCGGCAACTTCGACTACCTGATGGGCTGCGATGTGCACGTCACCGACCCACGCGTCAGCGAGGAGCTGGACCGTTGGGGCAAGTGGTACGTCGAGACGACCGGCGTGGACGGGCTGCGCCTGGATGCCGTCAAGCACGTGGGATCGGACTTCTACGCCCGCTGGCTCGAAGACCTGCGCGCCTCCACGGGGCGCTTGCTGCCGGCTGTCGGCGAGTACTGGAGCGGCGACGTGCGCGAGCTCGAGGGCTACCTGGAGCGGGTCCCCAACGTCATGCTCTTCGACGTCCCCCTGCACTACCACCTCCATCAGGCCTCGGTCTCGGATGGCAACGTGGACCTGGCGCGCCTGTGGGAGAACACGCTGACCGCCTCCCATCCGGACAAGTCAGTCACCTTCGTCGAAAACCACGACACGCAGCCCGGCCAGTCCCTGGCCTCCACGGTCGCCCCCTGGTTCAAGGCGGCCGCCTACGCCATCATCCTCTTCAACGAGGCCGGGGTTCCCTGCGTGTTCTGGGGTGACCTTCTGGGTTCCCCCGAGTCCGACGACCTGCCCGCCGTGCGTGAGCTGCCGGTCCTCATGAGTATCCGAGCCCGCGCGGCTGTTGGCCCGCAACACAGTGCTTTCGATGACCCCGATGTGGTGGGCTTTGCCCGCGAAGGTAAGGACGAGATCCCCGGCTCCGGATGCGCCGTCATTCTCTCCGACCGGATGGCCGCCGAGAAGACCCTCTACGTGGGAACGCGCCACGCCGGCCAGGAGTGGGAGTGCATCCTCGGAGGCCACCCGTCCGTGCGCGTCGCGGATGACGGGACCCTCACGGGTGTGGTCAGCGACGGCGGCCTCAGCGTCTACGTGCCCCGCAGCAATGCGTAGAGCATTGGTGCAGCGCGTCGGGCAGTGACCGTATAACGAACCCCGGCCTCGTCCGAAAAGACGAGGCCGGGGAACGTTTCTGTGCGAGCGTTACTCGCTCGCGCCACCCAGTGCGGGGATGCGCTCGATCTGCTCCTTGAAGAAGGACTCCGACGCGGAGATGAAACGGTCGATGTTGATCGACACCTGCGCGTCAGTCATGCCGTAGCGGGACGAGACGAACTGCTCGGCGCAGACGCGCTGCGTGCCGTCGTCCAGCGTCGCCACGTAGACCTTGGGCCACTTGGTGGCCGCGTTCCAGTCGTTGCACGCCTGGATGAGGCGCGGGCGCAGCTCCATCGACACGTCCTCGCGGATGCCGCCCCACATGCTCAGGTCCGCGCCGTCGTCGATCACGGAGAACACGTAGTAGCCGTTCGTGAAGCCCGTGCGCAGGCGATTGTCCTCAACGTCGTACCTGTAGTCGTTGCGCTCGAAGAAGTCGATAAGTGCACGCATGTCGAGGGGACGTACGACTGTGCGACGCTCGAGGGCGCGCTTGCACTCCTCGATGACCTGCGGAGCGTCCTCGTGGGTCGGGTCCATCGCGAGGCACTGCTCCAGGTACGTCATGGCGCTTTCTTCCTCGTCCTGCCAGTACAGGGCGGTGCCGATGCGGTAGTACCACTGCGGGTCCGCCATGCCCTCGGCCTCAACGCTGCGCAGCAGCTCGACCGCGTGCTTGATGTGCTCCTGGAAGGAATCCATGTAGGGTTGGGCGTAGTTGATGTAGGCGCGTGCCAGCAGGCTCGTCAGCTCGTAGTCCATCGCGGCCGGGGGCTGTCCCTCGATGAGTGCGATGATCTTCTGGTGTTCCTTCTCCTCATGGAGAAGAGCGATCTGGTTGATGAGCGACTCACGAGATTCCACGGGAGCTCCTTCGTATCGAGGCCGAATCTGACTACCAGGTCACAAGCATAACAGGGGACGCGGCGGCGCTACAGCCTCGCACGAGGCCCTCACTGTGTAGTGTTGGTAAGTTAGCGACAGCGAGAGAAACGGGGAGAGCATGTCTGACGATCTGCGTGCGCGCATGAGCGAATCCGACGCCGCCCACTGGGACGAAATCCAGCGGTGGAAGGACACTCAGATGCGCCCGATGCGGCCGCGAGTCATCTCCCAGCGCGTCCGCTCGGCGGCCCTCGCGCCCCTGGGTAAAGCGGTGTCCATCGCGCGCAAGGTGCCCGGCGGCGAGGCGCTGACCCGAACCGTGTCCTCCGCTGCCCTCGGCCTCGTCGAGCTGGCAGCATCCGCGTCCGAGGCCTCGGTGCGCCGCAAGCGCATCCTGAAGGCTTACCGTTCCGCGGGCTTTGACGTGCGAACCCTGCAGGACATCCGCTCGCTGAAGCTGGACGACATCCTGTCGGTCAAGCCCCGCCTGAGCCTGGCCTATTCGACGACCGCGGCCGCCGAGGGAGCGGTGAGCGGCGTGTTCGCCTCGGGCGGCTCCGTTGCCGCAGTGCTTGGCATGGGCGTGGCTTCCGCGCCGGGAGTGGGCGTCACGGCCTCGGCGATCGCCGTCGACATCACGACCTTCCTGGCGGCCGCGACCCGCCTCGTCGCCCACACGGCCGCGTACTACGGCTACGACTCGGAGGACCCCACGGAGCGACTCTTCTCCACGATGGTGCTCTCGCAGGCGATCGATCCGACCGGCAGCGGTCGCGACTTTGTCGTCGAAAAGCAGACGACGATGCTGGCTTTCAACAAGGTGATGCACGACCTGGCCAGGCGCGGTTCGCTCGACGGCCTCGGCGGCAACGTGGTCGTGAGCGCGATGAACTCTCTCTTCAGCGCGATGGGCGTGCGCCTGGCATCCCGAAAGCTCGCGCAGATCGTCCCCGTCGCGGGAGTCGTCGTAAGTGCAGGGCTCAATGCCGCCCTCATGCGCACCATCGGCGAGACCGCCGATCACCTGTACCGTGAGCGCTTCCTCGCCGAACGCTACGGCCACGTGGAGGCTGCCGACGGTGCCTCGACAGACCTGGCGAGGCCCGCCGATACCCAGGAGCTGAGCGCAGACATCGCGCGCTACGTGGAGATCACCGAGGCCGAGAGCCGCCCGTAGGGGAGTGGCGGTCTCGCTCCCGCGGCTCTATGAACTCGCGATTGTCGTCCGTGTAGGCTGGGGGTATGCCGGATTGTTCAGAAGAAGCGGACAGTACAGCTGACGACATACGTCAGTGCATGACCGGTGACGATCGTGCGCAGTGGGATGCGATCCAAGAATGGAAGGCCGCGCAGATTAGCCCGCGCCGTCCTCGTGTCATCACTCAGCGCATCCGTTCGTACGTGCTCGCCCCTTTGAAAAAAGCGGTTGGCCTCGCGCGCAAGGTGCCCGGTGGGGCCGCGATTTCGGACAAGATCTCATCGGCTGTTCTGGGGCTCGTCGAGAAGGCAACGTCAGCCGCCGAATCCTCAGTTCCGCGAAAGCGAATTGTGAAGGCGTATCGCCGGGCGGGCAACGACGTGGAGTGCCTCGAGGACATCCGAAACCTGAACCTGGCAGAGATCCAATCGGTCAGACCCCACCTGAAGATCGGATACGCCGTTGCTACCGCGACGGAGGGTGCGGTGAGCAGCATAATCGCGACGGGAGGGTCGGTCGCGGCTCTCCTCGGTCTGGGCATCGCTTCGGCGCCCGGCATCGGCGTGATCGTGGGGGCGATCGGACTCGATATCGCGACGTTCTTGGCCTCCTCTGCGCGCCTCGTGTCCCACACGGCTGCCTACTACGGCTATGACACGAAGGACCCCGCAGAAAAGCTGTTTTCCGCGATGGTTTTATCCCAGGCGATCGCCCCGCGTAGCACTGTTGGTGACCATGCCGTCGAGAAGGAGACCTCGATGCGCATGTTTAACAAGGTGGTGCGCAAGCTCACCAAACGCGGATCGATGGAGAGCATCGGGAACAATGCGCTGACGGCGTCTGTGAACTCCTTGTTCGCGGCACTGGGCGTGCGTCTTGTCGGCCTGAAGATGGCGCAGATCCTGCCGATTATCGGCATCATCATCGGCATGGCCCTCAACGCATCCCTCATCCGTACCATCGGCGTGACAGCGGACAACCTCTACCGAGAGCGCCTCCTGTTGGAGCGCTACGGACAGGAAGAGGCGGATGTAGAGGCCGAGGCCACGTCCGACGGGGCAGACAATCCGGATGATCTGGATGAGGAGCTCGCGCACTACGTCGAGTTTGCCGAGGTCGAGAGCCGCCTATAGGCGCTCCCCGGCGCTCGGTTAGCTGCGCGAGTTCCAGTTCTGCCAGTCGTTCCAGTCGTCCTCGTCCTGCGCGTCGACTGAAATCATCGGCGCGTGAGAGGACTCAATCGGCTCATCGATCTCGGGTTCGGGCGCGGTGGCGGCCTCGTTGCGCTTCTTGCGACGCTTGCCCCAGCCCCACAGCCTGCGACGCTTTTTGGCGTCTTCCTGCTCGCGCGGGGCTTCCTTTTTCTGTGAGATTTCCGCGTTCCAGTCCTCCTGGAAGGGGGTCGCAGCGGCCGGCGCCTGGAAGGGGACGGGCATCTGCGGGGATGCGGGGGCCTGCGGCTGCTCGACGACCGAAGGCATGGCGGGCGCATTCTGCTCGAACGGAGCCGGTGTCATCGGGGGAGCGGACACCTGAGGGGTGGGCTCGGGCTGCTGCACCGGCGCGGCCGGCTCGGGCGTCCCCCAGTCCGCGGGCTTCACTCGACGAACACGACGAATCTGCGCGGTCGGCATCTCCGCGTCATCAACAAATGACATCGACGAGGCCGAGGCGGGTTCCGCGACGGGCTCCGGCTGGGCAATCGGCTCGGGTTCCACGATCGGTTCGGGCTCGGGCTCGACGACCGCGACGGGTTCGGGCTCGACGATCGGTTCGGGCTCGACCGCCACGAC
>CATYYP010000122.1 GCA_958415245.1 Schaalia odontolytica
ACTTTTGTGGGTGAGGAGGGTGTAACAGAGCCGTGGGGTGCCGCTACCGGTGGGGCGGCGACGGTGGCGCGGCGACAGCCAGGAAAGCACAGCAGCGGGGCGGGATCCCGAAGGATCCCGCCCCGTATTACACGCGCTATGTATCGCGAGCGACCCGTACGCGAGTGGCCGCTATCAAGAGCTGCCCGCCTCACGTGTGGTCGCACCTCACGCTCGGGCGCGCTTCATGCGTACGCCTCACAGGTGGCTGCTACCCTCGCTGGGGACAAGCCTCACTCCTGCGGAGGATTCGGGACGGAGCCGTCGCGCACGCCCTCCGCAACCGCGTCGGAGATCGTCGGGGAGACGACCTTGGCGCCCACGAGCGCCGTGAACAGCTGCTGCAGGTCCAGGCCCAGCGAATCGCCCAGGCCCGCGTTGATCTGACTGATCGACTTCGTAATGTCGCCGACCAACTGGGTGTTGTTGCCCTCGCCGTACATGGTGATCGTGTCGACCTTGGAGAGGGGCTCGGCCACGGCGCGCGCCACCTCGGGCAGGGCACGGAAGTACATCTCGAGGACGGCCGCCTGGTTCATCTTGGTCATGGCCTCGGCCTTCTTTTCGAGGCCCTCGGCCTCGGCCGTCAGCTTGGCGCCGATCGCGGAGGCCTCGGCGCGGCCTCGAGCCTCGATACCCTGCGCCTCGGCGAGCATGGCCTGCTTGTCGGCGTCGGCCTTCTTGGTGCGCTCGAACGCCTCGGCCTCGGCCTGGCGCTGACGCGCGTACAGGGCCGCGTCCGCCTTCTTCTCGGCGGCGTAGCGGTCGGCGTCGGCCTTCGCGTTCACCTCGGCCTGCAGGGCCTGCTTGGTGACGACGACTTCCTTCTCCTTGATGACGGCCTGCTGCTCCTGCTTGACGATGTCGGCCTGCGCAGTCTCGCGCTCGATGTCGCGGCGCTGAATCTGCGACTGAATCTCGTAGGCGGCATCGGCCTTTGCCTTCTCGGTGTCGGCCTCGACCTTCAGGGCGGCCTGGCGCTTGGCGAGGTCCGTCTGCTTCTGGGCGATCTCCAGCTGGGAGGCGACCTGCGCGTCGTTGGCTTCCTTCTGGGCGACGGCGGTCGCCTGCGCGACCTCCTTCTGGGCGTTCGCCTTCGCGATGGCCGCGGTCTTACGGATCTGCTCGGTGTTGTCGATACCGAGGTTGTCGATGACGCCGTTCTGGTCGGTGACGTTCTGGATGTTGAACGCGACGATCTCGAGGCCCATCTCCTCCAGGTCCTGCTTCGCGTTCTCCTGGACGCGCTCGGAGAAGGCGGCGCGGTCGGTGATGATGTCGGTCAGTCGCATCTGGCCGATGATGGCGCGCAGGTGGCCCTCCAGGGTGTCGCGCACCTCCTCGGAGATCTCGGCGGTCGTCTTGTACAGGAAGTTACGCGTCGCCGCGCGGAACAGCGTCGGGTCGTCGGTCGCGATACGGACCTTGACGGCCGCGTCGACGCGCACGTTGATGTAGTCGTTCGTGGGGACGAAGTCCGTGGTCTGAGCGTCGACGGAAATCATCGAGGCGGTCATGGTGTCCACGCGCTCCAGCAGGGGGACTTTCCAGCCCGTCTTGCCGTGGAGGACGCGCTGGCCTCGGGGGCCGGAGATCACCTTAATTTCGCCCGGCGACGCGGAGACGAAGCTCGCCCACAGGAACAGGAGGAAAAAGACAGTGGCAGCGACGGCGATCGCTGTGATGCTGAGGAGAGGCATGATTGCTGCTTTCACGTGAGGGATGCGGCCCCCTTGTCCGTAGAGCCGCGTAACGGGTCAGGATAGCAGCGTATGACGAAGGACTCAAACCTGTCGATGTGTGACGCCTCGTGCCTTCCTCGTCTCGGCCGTTCAGAGCACAATGCCTCTTGAAACCGGCTGTTTGCGCGCCGTATGATGAGGTAACTGCGGAATGAACCGCAGCGAGGACCACCCAATGACGGGGATCGATCGCAGAAAGCCGGAGACACCATGAAAAAAGTGTTCATGAGCGTCCTCGCCGTCCTGTACGTGGTCGTCATGACGGGTTTCTTCTACATGCTTCTCAATGACGGCCACCATGTTCTCCCTGAAAAGCCCGTTCTTTACCTCTACCCGCAGGACGAGCAGCGTCTGACGGTGACGCTTGATCTGGACGGTACCCTCGATACCGTCTACCCGACCCCGGACTCGGAGCACGCAACCGAGCGGGGGACCCAGGCTTCGTGGACCGTGACGGCCTCGCCCGATGGAACGCTGACGGACCAGGCGGGGCGCACCTATCCCTCGCTGTTCTGGGATGGCGCGATGGACCTACCGGATCCCGACACGGGGTTTATCGTCGCGCGTGAGGACGCGGTGCCCTTCCTGGAGGATAAGCTCGCCCAGCTCGGGCTGACCGATCGAGAGGCTGCCGATTTCATTACCTATTGGGCTCCGCGGATGCGCACCTACGAGTACACGTTCGTGTCCTTTGATGCGAGTGTCTACACGCAGCGCGCCTCCTACAGCTTCACGGACGAGGCCGGGGCGACGGTCACGCCGGATACGTTCATCAGGGTGTTCATGACGATCTGCGAGGCCGATGCGAATACCGTCGTCCAACCGCAGACTTTCACGCCTCCGCCGGCGCGCACCGGCTTCACAGCCGTCGAGTGGGGCGGGGCACAGCGACACAAAATCTTGTAACTGACTGCGCGGGCGAGCGAAATAGCGACCCACGCGACACAATGGAACTATAGAGTGGTGAGACGACCTCACCACGGACAGGAAGGTAGCGACATGGCCCAGGAATGGACTCGCATTGAAGGCATGATCATCGGCCACGATCTGGATCCCAGCGTGGTCGCCGGCGAGCTGAAGGAGCGTTCGATCCTCGCCCAGCTCGAGTGGTTCCCCTCCTCGCCCCAGCTGCTTGGCCTGAATGTCGCCGTCGACAAGGAGCGCGTTGCGACTGTCCCCGCCGGCTCTACCGAGGTTGTTCCCGGCCCCACCCCCGCGGAACTGGCCGACGAGCTCGCCATTCTGTTCGACGCCGAGGTGCGCATCGGTAACGCGACGGCCGATCACCTGCCCGAGGGTGACTCGCCGCTCGGCAAGGTCTGGCCCTCCGATGAGGAGGAGGCCGCCGCCGTCGAACCTACCCCGACCCGCATTGTCGAGATCGGCCGCACCCCCGCCTCGTCCGTGCCGCTCCTCGCGGCCCTTGAGGGCGTGGATCTCGGTGACCTCGAGCTCGCCGATGATCACCGCGCACTTCTCGCTGAGCTGCCCGCTGAGAAGGAGGGCTGGAACTTCGGCGATCTGCCGCTCGTGACTCTCTCTGTGACGGACGGTGAATTCCAGGTCTTCCTGGTCACCGACGATCACCTCGAGCACATCATCTCCCACAACTGGGGCATGGATGCCGCGATCGTCCCCGGCGGACACGACCGCACCTCGGAACTGCCCGGCGATGTCATTGATCTCGTGGGTGACCGTCTCGATCTGCTGGAGATTGCCGAGGCTGTCCCGGGCTCCGACGCCGACGCTCTGTGGGCCTCCGTGGCCACGACCGGTGAGGAATCGGTGTGGAAGGTCGTGCGCGCCCTCGGTCTGCCCGGCTCTGTCGCCGGCTTCCTCCTGGGCACCACTGACCTCGAGGACGTCGAGGGGGCGTCCGTGCACCTGGCGCGCGGCATCTCCAACGCGATCGGCCGCAGCGTCGACATCATGATGGGCCAGCCGCAGTCGGTCGTGAAGCCCCTGTGGAACTCCTACGAGTCCGTTGCCGTCGAGCGCCCGTGGATCATTCACGCGGCTGTCGCCGCCGAGGCCATCGTCGGCACCGGCATGCTTGTGGCCGCCGTGCGCGCCTCGTCTCCGCGCTCGGGCTGGATGCGCTTCGCGGGTATCGTGGGCGGCCTCATGGTCGTCGACTCGATCGCCGAGCTGTCCCTGGCCAAGCACGTCTCCAAGCGCTTCGCGCGCCGCGCGGGCGAGGCGTAAGGAGCCGTCCTCCGCATACGTATGAGGTAGCCGGGGTCGCGTGAGCGACCCCGGCTACCTCGTCTGTCGACGCTGGCGCGGGTACGGGCCGCGCGCGTATTCGTAGGGAATTCAGGGTGGTGGCGCGGGTACGGGCCGCGCGCGTATTCGTAGGGAATTCAGGGTGGTGGCGCGGGTACGGGCCGCGCTCGTGTTCGTCAGGAATTCAGGGTGGTGGCGCGGAAGCGCGCGTACCCCTCAGGTCTTCAGGGCCGCGGCGGGGAAGTCCTGCGGGCGATCCGTGAAGATGCCCGTGACGCCCCACGAGGCCAGCTCACGGGCCTGCTCGACGTCGTTGACGGTCCACACGTTGACCTCGAAGCCCGCGTTGCGCATCGCGCGCACGTCGGACTCGGTGAGGCCCTCAACGCCCGGGTGAATCGCTGTCGCACCTAGAGCGGCCGCGCCCTTGCGCCACTCCTCGGAGGCGCGCTCGATCAGCCAGCCGAGCGCAACCGTCGGGCAGGCCTCGTGGAAGGCCGCGAGGAGGTCGTGGTCGAAGGAAGAGACGATGAGTCGGGACGGAACCTTGTCTCCGGCCAGCGTGACGGCCAGGGCCTCGATCAGGCGCTCACGCAGGCGATCCCCGCCCGCGCAGGGCTTGATCTCCAGGTTCGCACCCATCTGCTGAGCGTGCGCGAAGGCGAGCACGTCGGTGGCCTCGGGAATGCGCTCGAAGCGGTACGTGTCAGAGAACCAGCGGCCGGCGTCGAGTCGGCGGATGTCCGAGAACCCGAGCTGGTAGTAAGATCCGGACCCCGTCGTCGTACGGTCCAGGGTGTCGTCGTGAATGACGATCAGCGAGCCGTCGCCCGTGATGTCCACGTCGAACTCGAACCAGCGCGCGCCGACCTCCATGGCCTTAGCGAACGCGGCGATCGTGTTCTCGGGAGCCAGGGAAGACGCGCCCCTGTGGGCGAAGATACGGGGGAATTCAGACATAGGTGCTCCTAGCGTGAACGGGACGGGGCGTTGTGCCCCTTCACCATAGGTCGGGGTTCGCCTCGGCGCTGAGCATGGAGGCGCGACCCGGTCCGGGTTCGATGAGGACGGCCTCGTCGCGCTTGGAAGGCAGAATCGTCTCCACGTACGAGGCCACGGCATCGTCTCGTGACACGTCGTGGCCGGCCTGCTGGGCCATGTACCAGCGGTGTTCGAGATACTCGTGGTAGAGCTGCGCGGGCTCGAGCTTACCGGCGAGCTCGCGCGGAATCGCACGCACGACGGGGGCGAACACGTCGGTGAGCCACTCGTGGGCGGCCTGCTCGAGGGGAAGGTCCTGGAAGCCGTTCGTCGCTCGCCACACGTCGATGTCGGCGAGGAGACGCGCTGCCTGGTGCTCGCCGACGTCCATGCCGGTCAGGCGCATGAACTTGCGGTTGTGGTGGCCGGCGTCGACCACCTTGGGCTGAATGACGAGGCGCTCGCCGGACGAATCGGTGGCCATGTGCAGCTCGGCGACGTCAAAACCGAGGTCGTTGAGGCGACGAATACGCTCACTGACGAGGTACTGGCGCTGCTCGTTGGGAATGGACTCCTCGGCGGTGACTTCGTTCCACAGCAGGTCGTACTGGGTGCGGATGCTGTCGCCGACGTCGATCGGGTCGACGTCTTCGGGGAAGAACCCGCCGGCCTGGAGGTCCATGAGCTCGCCGATGATGTTCGTGCGGGCCAGGTCGACGTCGTACTCGCGCTGGCCGGGGGTGAGCTTGGGGTGCAATTCGCCGGTTTCGGCGTCGACCAGGTAGGCGGCGAACTCGCCCGCGTCGCGGCGGAACAGCGTGTTCGACAGGGAGACGTCGCCCCAGTAGAAGCCCA
>CATYYP010000123.1 GCA_958415245.1 Schaalia odontolytica
AAGCAGCCCGGCCCGCTCAAACACCAGGTTTCACAGCTTCACAGCAACACTCCCAAAAGTCATATGAGAAATATGAGAGCTTCATAGGTTCTTCATAGGGTCGCGTGGGGAAATTGGTGCATCGACAAAAGGAGATCCCAATGACCGCCCTGATTCTGATCGCCATTGACCTGGTTGCCATGGCCGCTCTCGTGTTCGGCCTGTACTTCCCACGGCACCGCCGTGCTGACCTGGTCGCAGCCTTCCTCGGTGTGAATGTCGGCGTCCTCGCCGTCACGATCATCCTCGCGAACTCGACCGTGAGCGCGGGACTCGGCCTCGGCCTCTTCGGTGTTCTCTCGATCATCCGACTGCGTTCGGATCAGATCTCTCAGACGGAAATCGCCTACTACTTCGCGTCGCTGGCGCTCGGCCTGCTGACGGGTATGTCTTCGGCGGTGACCCCGCTGCTCGGTGGCCTCATCGCCCTGATCCTCGCGGCCTTGGCCTTCGGTGACTCGAAGCTGGTCTTCGGTCGCTACACCTCGCAGACCGTCCAGCTGGACCGCGCGATCGCCGACCCGGCCGAGCTGAAGGCGGCCCTCGAGCAGCGCCTGGGTGCGTCCGTCGCCTCGGTGAATGTCGTCAAGCTCGACCTCGTGAACGACCTGACGCTCGTGGATGTTCGTTCGAAGGTCGCCTGACTCGCCAGCCCGCCGGCAGACATCGCCACAACCGCCACCCGCATACCGCTAATACCAAGGACACGACTCATGAACGCCACCCTGAACTCGATTCTCGCCGACCTTGACGTGATCGGCCTCGATGAACTGAATAAGCGCGCGGCGATGCTGACCCGAGTGGACCGTAAGTACGCGCTGGACGCGGCCACGGCCTCGGCGATTCTGAGCCACCTCCCTGAGGATACGAAGGTCCTGCAGATTGACGGCCAGGTGTCCCAGGGCTACGCCTCCACCTACTACGACACTCCCGACATGGATTCGTACCTGCTGACTGCGCTCAAGCGCCGCCGTCGCTTCAAGGTCCGCACCCGCTCCTACCTCTCGTCGGGCGCGTCCTTCCTGGAGGTTAAGACCCGCGGCCCGCGCGGCGTGACCGTCAAGAAGCGTATGCCGATCTCTTGGGACGAGGCCGGGGCCCCTCTCGCGGGTGAGCGCCGCACGTGGGTGGCCGGCAAGGTTGAGAAGACGGGATACGGCCACCTGGTGCCAGCGCTCGAGCCGGTCCTGGCTGGATCCTACGAGCGCAACACCCTGCTTCTGCCCGGTGGTGTGGGACGCGCGACGGTGGACACCGACTTGAAGTGGCGCTCGCTGCGCACGGACGGCACCGAGGTTGCTCGCCCCGACCTGGTCATCATCGAAACGAAGTCGGGCGCGACCCCTTCGATCGTCGACCACCTCCTGTGGGAGGGTGGTGTGCGACCCGTGAAGATCTCCAAGTACGGGACCGCGATGGCTGCCATGCACCACCTGCCCGCGAACAAGTGGCACCGCACGCTGGACCGCTACTTTCACGAATATGTGGAGGTCCCCGAGCTCGCGCACTCTGCGCCTCTCGCGATGGCGGCCTGACAGACCTCATAACGGCACCCGCAGTTTCGACAGCACGCGAAACGAAAGCGCTGAGCATAAGAAACACAAGCTTTAATCACATGAAAGAGACGTACACATGAAAGCCCTGCAGAAAATCTGGACCCCCGCCCGGACGATCGGCGCGATCGCCCTCGTTGGAACCCTCGCGCTGGGCGCCTGCAGCTCCGCGGGCGTGACCTCCTCTGGCTCCGGCTCCACCACGGCCACCGCGACCGTTGCAGCCTCTGGAACCAACGGCGACACGACCGCGCCGCCCACCGCGGCCGACGCCCTGGCCTCGAACGCGAAGGCCTCCTACGTGAAGGACAGCGACTGGAAGGCCTCGGACGCCGTCGACGTGACGCTCAGTGGCACGACCGCGACCTCCTCGTCCGACGCTGTGTCCGTGAGCGACGGGGTGCTGACCATCTCCAAGGCCGGCGTCTACAAGCTCAGCGGCTCCTTCACCGGCAAGGTCGTCGTGGCCGCGGGAGCTGAGGACCAGGTCGTCCTGATCCTCGACAACGCCACCATCACCTCCTCGACGGGCGCCGCGATCGAGGCGACCAGCGGTGACGACCTCGTCCTGTCCCTCGAGGGCACCTCGACGATCACCGACGGCACCTACACCGGCACTGAGGACGCGAACGCCGCGATCTACGCCGACATGGACCTGACGATCACCGGCTCGGGCACCCTCAACGTCACCTCCGGCGCCTCGGACGCGATCACCTCCAAGGATGACCTGTACGTCCTGAGCGGCACGATCAACGCGACCGCCTCGGATGACGGCCTGCGCGGCAAGGACTCCCTGACTGTTGCCGGCGGCACCGTCACCGTGACCTCCGGCGGCGACGCCCTCAAGTCCGACCAGGACAACGACGACACCAAGGGCTACGTGTCCATCGTGGACGGCACCGTCACCCTGACCTCGGGCGGCGACGGCATCGACGCGTACACGGACGCGATCGTCACCGGCGGCACCCTGTCGATCACCTCGGGCGGCGGCGCCTCGACCGGCAAGCCCTCCACGGGCTCGGCCAAGGGCATCAAGGCGCAGACCTACATCATCGTCGACGGCGGCACGACCACCATCGACGCCGGGGATGACGCCATCCACTCCAACGGCGCGCTGCGCCTGAGCTCCGGCACGATCACCGCCGCCTCCGGCGACGATGGCGTGCACACCGAGGTCGCGGCCGTCCTGGATGGCGCAACCGTGACTGTCACGCAGTCGAACGAGGCCCTCGAGGGTGGCCTCATCACGATCTCCGACGGCACCGTCGACCTGACCTCGAGTGACGACGGTATCAATGCCTCGGGCTCGATCACGGTCGAGGCCGGCCTGGCCGCAGTCGCCGAGTCCAGCTCGGACTCCGCGACCACCACCGACACCACCACGACCACCACCGAGCAGATGGGCCCCGGTGGCATGGCTGACGGTGGCGGCTCGATGGAGGACACCGGCGAGCAGCTCACCATCACCGGTGGCACCGTGACCGTCAACGCGAACGGCGACGGCCTTGACTCCAACGGTTCGCTGACGATCAGCGGCGGCACGACGACCGTCTACGGCCCGGCGTCCGGCGCGAACGGCGCCCTGGATAGTAACGGCGCCATGAGCATCACGGGTGGCACGGTCATCGCCTTCGCTACCAATGAGATGGTGGAGACGCCGACCACGACCGACGGCCAGGGCTGGGTCTCCGCCTCCGCGACCGGCTCCGCCGGATCCACGGTGACGATCACCGACGCCTCGGGGTCCGTCCTGGGCACCTACACCTCGCTGAAGGCCTTCGGTAACGTCATCTACTCGACCTCCGGCATGACCAACGGCTCCACCTACACGGTGAGCGTCGACGGCACTGCCACCGAAGCGACCGCCGGTCAGGGTGGCATGGGGATGGGCCCCGGCGGACAGGGCGGCCAGCCGCCGATGGGTGGCCCGGGTCAGGGCGGTCAGCCCCCGGCTGCTCCCCAGGGCTGAAGCCCCTGCAATTGTGCGCCCCGCGTGATTGTCGACACGCGGGGCGCACGCTTATACCTGAGCTGCCTCTTCATCGACGAGGCCTCGGCCGGTATCTCACGCCAGCACCCTCGCTCGCCACCCCCGGGATCAGCGCAACTAAACTGGAACCAGAGGACGAGGCCCCGGCCTCGTCGATCACAACGAAAGGACCCCTCATGCTCCCCTCCGAGAAGCTCGCCGAGCTCGGCCTCGAACTGCCCGCCGTCGCCACTCCCGTCGCCGCGTACGTGCCGGCCGTCATCGACCGTGGCGTCGTGCGCACCTCCGGCCAGATCCCCGTCGTGAACGGCGAGCCCGTGTGCATCGGCGCGGTCGGCGAGGATGGCGCGGACCCCGAGGACGCCAAGGATGCGGCGCGCGTGTGCGCCCTCAACGCCCTGGCCGCGGCGGCCTCCGTCGCGGGCGGTATCGACAACCTCGCGGGCGTCGTGAAGGTCGTGGGCTTCGTGTCCTCGCGCCCCGACTTCTACGGCCAGGCTGGCGTCATCAACGGCGCCTCCGAGCTGTTCGGTGAGATCTTCGGCAGCCAGCACGCGCGCAGCGCCGTGGGCGTCGCGGCGCTGCCCCTCAACGTGAGCGTCGAGGTCGAGGCCGAGTTCCTCATTAAGTGAACGCGCGTGCGCGGCTGAGGCATGCCTACACTGGGTAAGGTTCGCTGAAATGGCCCGTCGGGCCGAAGGATAAGGAAAAGACATGACTGACCGTCAGATGTTCAAGCTGGTCGACGCCAATACCGTCCCCTCCACGGATGGCGGCTGCGGTTGCGGCTGTGGTGGCGAGGGTAAGAAGGCGCGCGCCGAGCAGGCCCCCGTCGAGCAGGCCCCCGAGCAGGGTGGCTGCAGCTGCGGCGGACACGACGCCCCCGCCGCTGAGGCTGCCGAGGTCCCCGCCGAGCACGCCGGTTGCGGCTGCGGCGGACACGACGCCCCCGCCGAGCGCCCCCACGAGATGGCCGCCGAGCCCATCGCCTCCACGGCCGGTGGCTGCGGCTGCGGTGACGGCGCCCCCTCGGCGGGCAACGTCCACGCTGGCGGCGCCGGCGTCATTCACCGCCCGGGCGCGGACGAGCTGGTCATCCACTCGATTCCCCGCGTCGTGCGCCACGCGGTCCTCTTCGCCGCGGTCGACAACCTGCCCGTCGGCGAGAACATCCAGATCTGCGCGCCCCACCAGCCCGAGCCGCTGTTCGCGCACCTGCAGGATTCCGAGCAGCACTACCGCGTGGAGACGCTCGAGGTCGGCCCCGTGGATTGGCGCTACCGCATCACGCGTCTCGCCTGAGGCTCTTTGACACGACGAGGCCGTGGCCGACTCTCGCTTCTCCGCGGGACTGGCCATGGCCTCGTCGTATGCGTGCGGAGACGGGTGCCGGTTCGGGTGTCCATTCGCGTGCTTGGGAGCGTCCGACCCGGTACCGTTGGTGTATGAGCTTCTTTGACATGACTTCTGACGCCGACGTTGAGGACGACCTGGATCGCGTCGAGACCGACGTGGTCGTGGACTGCGACATTGAGGCCGCGTGGGCGCTCGTGTCGGAGCCGGGCTGGTGGGTCAACGACGGCCCGCTGGGTGACCACGAGGTGACGCTCGGGGATGACGGAATTTATCGCGTGAGCGACCCGGACGCCGGTGACTGGCTGATCGAAAAGGCCGACGAGGATCCGATGGATGTCGTCGCCTTCCGCTGGTACCCGCTGGCCGACGACGAGCTGCCGGACGAGTACGCGACCCGCATCGAGGTCTCCCTGTCCGAGGAGCGCGGCGGCGTCGCCATCCACGTGGAGGAGTCGGGTCTGGCGTCGGTCTCCGACGACGAGGCCGAGGCTCGCCAGGCGTACGACGACGAGATGGGCATGTGGGAACAGGTCCTGATCGCGGCGAAGAACTACCTCGAGGGCCGCTGAGCGTCTGCGCTTCCGAGCCGGTGTCTGCTGATGTCGGTAAGGTTCCGTTGTCGCGGTATTCGCCGGCGAATGACGCGTAGTGAGCGCGTTGCCTAACTGTGCACCCCCGCAGCCTCACGGCTGTGGGGGTTGTCTGTTGGCGGCGTGGTTCATGGATCGTGAGCTGAGTGTCCGTCCGTGTGTGTCCCCGAAATTTCGCACGTAATTCCCCCGTGAGTGTTTCAACTTTTGAAGTCAGAACGTTGAAATTCTGCGGTTTCTGGGGTGTTGTTGTGTATGGCCGTCAGGGAATTACGTGCGGAATTGGTGAATG